>DAORSV010000007.1:0-33910 GCA_035443705.1 Gammaproteobacteria bacterium | reverse complement strand
CCGCCTATCACCAATCCCACTTGCACTTTACGTTTAACAAGTTCGCCAATTTCGAACGCTAAGCGATTTAAGACAGCGGGATCAATACCAAAAGGTTTACTACCGAGTAGCGCCTCGCCGCTGAATTTTAACAAAATGCGTTTGTAGATGGGTTGGCTCATGCGTGAATGCCCCATAATTACCGAATTTGTGCCATGACCTCTGCAACAAAATTGTCTTCTTTCTTTTCGATGCCTTCGCCCACTTCAAATCGAACAAAAGACGCAATAGCAGCATCTTTTTCTTTTAGCACAACTTCGACTGTTTTTGCGGGATCTTTTAGAAAAGGTTGCCCCAGCAAAGTAATCTCCGATGCAGCTGCTTTACGCGCATCAGGCACATCTGTTACGGCTAAATATTCTGGATTCATCGCAGCAATTTGCATTGCCAAATCACGCGCCAAATCGAAAGTGCCCCGTGTGAGTACAACCAATACGCCAATGCGAACACCATTAGCATCGCCATGGGCATAGAAACCAATAACGCCAGATTGCACTTCATGAAAGGCTAACCGACGAACGGTAACATTTTCGCCCAATTGCCCAACCAATGTTAAGCGATCGGCATCTGTTTCTTTTTGCAAGGCTTCACAGGTTGTAAAACCGCCTGCTAATGCCTTTTCACCCGTTGTTTTGGCAAATTGTTTAAACTTTTCTTCTCTCGCAACAAAATCCGTCTCACAATTGACTTCAACTAAAACACCGCGTTTACCGTCAGAAGATGCCAAAACAATAATGGTGCCCTCTGATGCAGTACGTCCTGCTTTTTTAATCGCATTAGCCTGCCCGGCTTCCTGCATTGCTGCAATGGCTTTTTCAATATCGCCACCCGATGCTATTAATGCTTTTTTACAGTCCATCATACCTGCATTGGTACGCTCGCGAAGTTCTTTAACCTGTGCTGCTGTAATTGTCATATGTTTAACCTTCTGCGCTGTTTTTAGAATCAAGACTTCTCTCGATGGTTTCATCCACCTCAATAAATTCTTCTGTAAATTTGGCACTTAACGCATTTTTTTCAGATTGCTTTGCAAACAAAATGGTATCTGCCACACTCTTAAGATACAATTCAATCGCACGCATCGCGTCATCATTACCCGGAATCGGATAATCTACACCTGCAGGATTATGGTTAGTATCGACAACACCAATAATGGGAATACTCAAACAATTCGCTTCTTTAATCGCAATTTTTTCATTGCCCACATCGAGTACAAAAATGGCATCGGGTAATCCACCCATTTCTTTAATCCCGCCGATACCTCGCTCTAATTTTTCTAATTCTCGCATCAAGCGCAAACCTTCTTTTTTTGTTAATTGTTTTAAAGTTCCGTCTTGACGCATGGCTTCTAAATCCTTCAGCCGACGAACAGATTGCTTGATGGTTTTATAATTGGTGAGTGCGCCGCCCAGCCAACGGTGATCCACATAGGGCATTCCACATTTTTGCGCATATTCTGCGACAAGCACTTTTGCAGAACGCTTCGTACCCACAAACAAAATTTTTCCATTTTTAGAAGCAATCTTCTGAACAAATTTAAGGGCTTGACGAAACAACGGAAGGGTCTTTTCTAAATTAATAATGTGAACCCCGTTTTGAATACAATAAATGTATGGGATCATGCTAGGGTCGCGAAAGCGAGTTAAATGACCGAAATGGACGCCGGCCTCTAACATTTCACGCATACTCACCGAAATAGTCATATCGAACTCCTATAAGTTTTAGGGTTAAGCCTCCATGCATCCCATAATCCAACCCTGCATGTTTCTAAAAACCTGCCTGGCACCCAAGATCATGTGACGATGCATGTGTGTAATTACCTCGCCTCTAGAAAACGTTTCTAGACACTGGAGAAGAAGCGTTATAACATGGTAAAGCTCTAACTGGCAATAAGGACGCTAACTTTTGTCTCACATTAAAATCAAAAGCGATGATGAAATTGTAAAAATGCGCGTGGCGGGTAGGCTGGCTGCAGAGGTGCTCGAAATAATAGAGCCCCATGTTAAGGCCGGGGTGACGACGCTCGAATTAAACGATATTTGTCATAATTATATAGTCAACGAACAAAATGCTATTCCAGCCTGCTTAAACTATCGTGGCGGTGGCATTACGCCTTTTCCAAAATCTGTCTGTACATCAGTTAACCATGTTGTTTGCCACGGTATCCCAAACGATCGAAAATTAAAATCTGGCGATATACTCAACATTGATGTGACTGTTATCAAAGACGGCTATCATGGAGATACGAGCAAAATGTTTTTGGTGGGAGAATGCGCCATTTTGCCTAAACGTTTAACGCGCATAACGCAAGAATGTCTTTATCTTGCAATTAAAGCTGTTAAGCCAGGTGCAAAACTGGGGGATTTGGGTGCTATCATTCAAAAACATGCAGAATCAAATCAGTATTCAGTCGTACGTGAATATTGTGGGCATGGTATCGGTACAGAATTTCACGAGGAAGCATTGCAGGTTTTACATTATGGCGTTGCCGGAACGGGGATTTCGTTAGAAGCCGGCATGACTTTTACGATCGAACCGATGATCAACGCTGGAAAACGGTTTGTGACCTTACTAGGAGACCACTGGACAGTGGTTTCCAAAGACCGCAGTTTATCTGCACAATGGGAGCATACGGTGCTTGTAACAGAGACCGGCGTCGAAGTTTTAACGCTGCGTTCAGAAGAAAAGGCATTTTTTTCTTGACTGTTCGGCTTCGGCGATCTACTTTTGGTCTACGGATCAACAAAATCAGTGGAGTAAAAACGTGTCAGAATCAATGCTATACGTTGTATATAATATTGCACCACAGCAAAAGGGAAGCGAGAAATCTAACAATAACGCCGGTTTCAGCGTACCTAAACCCCAAGAACCCGGATCAAACAATAAAGCGGTTTGGGAATTTTTAAATGCACAGCAGCCACCCAAAGAATTGGTGAGCAGCTATACAGAAATCCTTGAGAATCGACGAAACGCTAAGTGGCCCGAACTGCAAAAAGCCTTGGACACTTGCCGTCAAAAGGGAGCATCTTTGCTAATAACAGAATTGGGCACGCTGGCCAGTAATGAATCATTTACGCAACGCCTATTAACGTCTAATGTGGCTTTTCATTGTCTTGACCAGCCGTTTGTAAACCAAACCATTCTCGAAGCTTTAAGCCAGCATGCTAAAGTGCAAAAAAATCTGCATGGTCAACTGATCCGTGAAGGTTTAAAAATGACGACTGCAAAATCGGGTAATCCAAATGCAGCAGAGGTAATCAGCAAAGTCAACAAACCCAAGATAGATACAGCCATCGTATTTGCATTCTTGCTCCAACTGATTATTCAAGATTATCGTCGTAAAGGGTATTCTCAAAGACACATGGTTAAGACCTTAAATGAAGAAGGCTTTACGGCACCCGAAGGTGGGAAATGGGTATTGAGCCAACTGCAAAAAGTTTTAGATCGCGTACGCCTGAATGAAATCGCAACTGAAGTTAAAAGCCTCAGCGCTGAATGGGATACAAATGCTTTAACCTCAACCGACATCGCAGAGGCATTAAATGCTAAAGCCATTACACCTCTAAAACCCCCGCTCTGGGATGAATCTCAGGTTAAAAAATTACAAGATCGGATCCAGCAAATTAAAGACATCACGCTGATCAATCGCTTTGTGCTAGGAGTACTGCCCATACTACATGAATATCAAC
The DNA here is from genome assembly GCA_035443705.1 of Gammaproteobacteria bacterium. Taxonomy (GTDB): domain Bacteria; phylum Pseudomonadota; class Gammaproteobacteria; order UBA6186; family Azoamicaceae; genus CADEGZ01. The sequence goes on along the minus strand of DAORSV010000007.1, from coordinate 30,182 downwards.
GTTGCGATTTAAGTCCTCACGACATGATACGGGAACTCGCAGAAGCGGGCATGCCTGTTTTAGAAAATGATGCGCTTCTAAGTGACATCCACTCAACGAATGCACACGCTGACAAACAAAAGCTATCTGAGGTTCATCACCTTAAACAAACCCTGCTTTCTTTTGGGTCAAGCGCGAATGTATTGGCAGGCCCCCGCTCTCTTGCCGGTGCCTTTGAATCGGCTGCGAAACATATGCCCGTTTATTTAAAAATTATTAAAGGTCATATTGAACAATTGGCCAAAGTCTTAAAATTAGAAACGCATAGTCACCGCAATTTAGAAAATGCGGGATTAGCAGAACCTGTTGTTCAATTAATGCAACTCTTTCGCGAACTGAAAGAAGAGGATATTCAACTGCTAGATACCCTTGCTCGAGAAGCGCAACATTGGCCACATCTACAAAAAGCAGAAACTGTAGAAGTATGTAAAGAAAACGCCTTAATGGCATAGCCAAAAGCGAATCTGGCCTAAGGCTCTCGGTAAGGCGAATGGAATCACGCTATGACTTTTTTGAGTGATCTTTGGAAAAAATTTAATACGCCTGTTTCATTAGACAACGATGTTGCTGTTACAAAAAAAAACACTCTCACAACCGAAGCAAAAGAATCTGCGCTGAACACCTATGTAGAAGCAGAAACAGAATATTTACAAAGCAACGATATCTTAGAACATTTAATTGCATTAAAAGCCCGGATGGCAGAACCTAAAGAAGAAAAGCCCGACTTACGCGCAACAGAAATCAAAGAAATCGTTGGTATTGCAGAGTCCTTCGAGACGGTTCGGCAAGAACGCTGGCATTCCAATATCCAGTGTCCTAACTGCAGCTCAATAAATCTTAAACGCCTAGCCCAGTTACCTTCGCAATCGCCCCATAATCACCGCTACCGATGCTTAGAATGCTTATTCGAGTTTAATGACGACTCGGGTACACCCTTAGAAGCGGGAGAGCCACCCATTAATATTTGGATGCAATGCTGGTACTTGATGGGCTGTACCGATTCTTTAACCTATATTGCCGCCAAATTAAATTTAGACTTAACAACCATTGAACGCATGGCACAACAATTAAAACACATTTTTAATTCGCAAAAACCCCTTACGCGCTTTTTAGATTTCGATACCTGGCGTAAACAATCTGAAGGACAATTTAAGCAGCTTAAAGAAGATTTAACTAAACAATACGAGCTTTTGGATGCCAACGTCGCAATCACACCCAAAGATTCAACCGAATTTAGGCGTCAACAGAATTTGCGTCGCACAATCGAACCTACGCTGGATCCTACGGCTGGAACTCGAGGGCCTGGCAAAAAGCGAACCTGAATTGACAGCATTTTACAGTTACCTCTCTCCCGTTTCACACGAGAGGCTACCCGCAAGGCGAGTGAGGTTAAATAACGACACACCCCATATCCCGATAAAAATCACCACCGCGATGTTCATAAATAATCCGAGAAAGGTAACGCTAAACTGCATGGGCAACCATCCCAAGATAAATTCACTCGGAATATAGCAGGTTAACCAAAATATCAGAACAGTCATCCAGCGAGTTAAGGGACGATTTGAGACACGCCCCATGGGTAACATGTCACCTCTTAAAACATCACCCATCGTTCGCATTTCGCCACACATTACCCACAGACAGAAAAATATGCCGAATAGCACGAGCAATTGGATAGCTGGTAATTGAAGCCCTGCATATATCAAAGTCCAATCGACGAGATCCTGATATTGCATGCAAAAACAAAAGACTATCACGGGTAATAAGAGCGCCTGTATTAAAGCCCGTGGTATTGAACAATCAATCGCTGAACGCGCGACTAACGATGCCATCCAGGGGATCCAAATACTCCACCACCCCCAAATCAAATACTGAATTCTCACATGTAATGATTTTTCATTAAACATCCCTGCAAAATAACTTTTTTCTGAATTAGGCAATGGTGCCGGCATTACTGACGTTAGCCAATCGCCAGCGGCATGCAACCACAATAAAAATAGCGCAAAAGTCAGAATATAAATTATCAGGATTTGCCCAACAGAAACCTGATGTTTACTCATCCACTCAATCAGTTGTTTATTAATTTTTCTAAAAACGAACAGCATCAATCCCAAAATAAACAATGTCCGCAAAGGCACTCTAAAAAGCGAATCCCATCCGAAACAAGTATTGACTGTTTCGCAAAGCCAAAATAATGCAAAAGTGGACATAAACACCAATGTCAATGTAACAACAACCTCGATCACGGTGCATATACAATTTTTCCAAAACAAAGCAAGATTTGTCGAAAACTTCGTGGCTTGTGTTAGCGAAAAAGCCCGCTTCAGCGAAAAAACCCGCGTTAAAATCGGTTTTTCGCCTAGGCAAATGCTAAAATAAGCTAAACCCAACCCTAAAACAGCATAAATAATAAAGGGCAACAACCCTAATCCAAAAGGATTCTGCTGCCATACTCCCATGATATATCCGGTTTCTACAAAAGATAAGCGCGTGTTAAGCTGGGTTTGGGTTTCTAAAAAATGAAATAAAACAAAAGACATGCCAATAAAAACAATTTGCCCTAACCATAATCGACACACTTGCTTTATTTTAAAATGTGGCTTTTGAAGTATCGAAGCCTGCAATATTGAATTTGTAAGAGATTTCGGATGTACAAAAGCTGTTGCCACACAACACAACACACCAAGTCCACCGACAATCCCACCACTTATCAATATCGCAGGCAATAAGTCGACAAATGCAAAACCCGCCACGCAGAAGCCTATCGCTAACAACAAATAAGAAATATAGCTAGTGAATGTTACACGGCGTTTTAATTTGATAACACTCCTCCTACTACGGACTCGAGCTTTCGATCGCGCTTTGGGGAGACGGCGGTACAGCACCCGTACTCGTAGCTGCATTATTGATCTCAGCAGCTGAAGGCGCTGTTGGAAGACTCGTTCCAATCGTCTGCATTGTACGCGCACTTTGAACAATGACAGTGGCTAATAACGCCTCAATGCGCTCCAATTGTCTAAATTGTTGATAAGCCATCCAGTTTTGATACGCTTGCATAGCCACCATTTCTTGCTGAAGTTGCGCCGGGGTCGTCTTTGGATCTTTGATCATTTGCACCCAACCTGTGCTCATAAATCGCTTAATTCCTTCTGCTTCCATTAACTGCATTTCAGAAATGCTACCCGCATCTGCGGTTGATACCGTTCGCATTGCCATCATCTGCGCAAACGATTGCCTGGCGGCAGAGAGCACTGTCTCATCAGATAATGCTTGAGTATATTTTTTCAATAATTTGGGATCCCCAACAACCGTCGCGACATCCAACTTACCGTCTTTTAAATCGCCGCTAAAATTGGCCACTAATGGCGCGCTGGGAGGCACAAATAAGTTCGTGAGATAATCTTGGGCAGCTTGTACACGCGCAGGACCATCATAAGCTGTTCCGGAAAGGATGCTACTGATTTTAATGTCCCCATTTTGTAGCAAAGGATCGCTAGGACAATTCCCCGTTTCCAGACCCGCACAATAACGATCAAAGTGTTTCGCAACCATTGCTTTAGAGGCTTCTATCCCTGCTCCGTACAACGCACTGTTTGTGTTGTTATTGATCAACGACAGAACACCCTCGCTCAATTGCTCCATAAAATGTGTTGCCCTATCCAAAATGCCAGGAGGCACAGGTGGCGCTGAAATACCCAAAGGTGGAGCTGGAGGCGGTTCTGTTAAGGGGGAACCGGTAAGTACTTTTTGAGCCACATCTCCCACATCTTTATCGACAGCAGGTGAATCCTCTGCATAGGCTGTCCAGCCAAATAAAATACCCATGATGCAAACAGTCAATAACGCTGCGCCGAAACGCCCTGTTCTCTTTTTATTTGTTTCCATTACTTTACCTCCTTGTACGCTATTCACTCTGTTGTTCCAATGCTTTTAAAATCAAAGAAACTCGCTGAGGTGCAAACACCCGTGATAATAATTGTAGTCGCTCAAACACCAAATTACGCCTTAAAAACAATTGTGCACAACGATCGGGGATTTTGCCCTCGGTTTCGGTACTCGCCTCTTCGGCATACATTAACAATTGAGAAGCGGAACCCGGTTTTGCAATATCCAGTGCTTGGAGGATCCGTAAGGCTCTACTGGCTCGAGCATTCGCTAAAACCCGAATCACTTTTGCTTCGGCCGTGAGCTCAAATCCGCTCGCTTGATCCATTGCTTCACCCAACTGAATAAGCGCCGCCTCTACGGCTGGAATGCTATCTAACATCCAATGCTCTACGCGCTCGAGCGCAACAATCACCCGATACAACGTTCGACGATCATAACTGTCCCAAAAAGCATTCAACGCATCTAAATGAAGATCTGGCATAAGAATTCCTAGCGTCACTCATTAAACCTATTTATAATGATATCGTTAGATAGATGATTTTACCAGAAACACGCTAAGAGCATTATCCAAACCCATACATAAACGAAGACACGTAATGATAATGACGAGGAGTGAGGCATGGGACTCTGGAAAGGGACCAAAAAAGTTATAGGTCATATGGTGGATGTGCGCGTTGATCGCTGGGTCGACTTGAGTTCACTGCTAAATTCAACCCGCTATTTTTGGAATAGCGCAAAAAGTCTTTTCAGCATCAAAACGGCCGAACACCCCGAAAGCTTTGAGGAAGCCATCGATAGGATGACGCTCTCTCCGGACATTATCGCAAAACAATCTGAGCGTTTTCTAAGGCTCTCTCTTTTCTTTGTGCTTATGACGACGGCACTACTTATTTATACGATAGTACTCTTCTCTCTGAAAAATTGGGCAGGTATGGGTATTTGTATTTCGCTTTCGTTATATGCTTTATCGCTTGCTTTTCGCTTTCATTTTTGGCATTTCCAAATATCCCAAAAAAAATTGGGTTGTGGTCTTTGGGAATGGTTTTGCTTAATATTGCCTCAGAAAAGGAAAAAACCGCTATGAAAAAAGGACTTGTTTTTTTCTTTTTTTGTCTTATTTGTGAAGAAGTTTTTGCCAGTGTTTTTTCGGTAATCCCAACCGATAAATCGCAAGAATATCTCGGCATGGTGTTTGGTGGCAGTGTTGGCGCCATTAGTTTAGGCGGCGATAACAATCCAACTTTATCTCTCATGTTTGAACGGTTTAATTTTATTATTGTCACGATTGGCGCCGTGGTGCTTTCTTATATCGGTGTGATGACGACTATCAATACCGCACGTGAAGGCGAAGCCATGGGGAAAAAAATGTCGCTGTGGGTACCGCTTCGCGCCTTTTCTGGCATGTTATTGATGGTGCCAGGCCCCACTTCTGGCTATTCTGTTGTGCAAATGACCGTAATGTGGATTGTCTTAAATGGCATAGGCGCTGCAAACTCGGTTTGGGAGGTGGTCTTAGAACAATTGGCACAAGGCGTACCAGCTGTAGGCGGACTTAACATTCAATTGCAACCGAGTAATTTAAATGCTGTCACACAAAGCATTTTACAATCCAGTACCTGCATGTATGCCATCAATAGAGGCATACCAGAACTCACCACAAACGCAGGTCCGCTGAAAAATCAATCTGTTTCGATTTACGTCATCACAGGCGACCCACAACCTGCCTCTTCCGCCACACTCCCAACACAAATACAACAGCAGGCGGTTGCGTACGTTGGTATACAAGGTGCCCCCGCACCACTCAATAGTTTATGTGGATCTTTCACAGTCACAAGCATACTCCAGAGCTCCGCTCCTGGGGCTAAGCCCTCCCCTATAAATACTTTTAATTATGCAACCGTAAAACAAAGGCTCTCCATTAAAGTCGCTGCATTGCAAAACATGTTTAGTGCGGTGGATGCGGCAGCCCAACTCTTGGCAAACCCTGATCCAAACACTTATGCTTCACCCGACCCCGGCTATGTTTTCGCGGCGGGACAAGCGTATATTAGCCAAATTACACAGTTGGCAACCGGTGTTAAAACTGCAGTAGAGAGCGGCTCACAAAATTGGGAACAGAGCGGTAACCCCATTAGTCCCATTGCAAACAACTATGCTACTCTTAAAAGCTATGGGTGGATCCATGCAGGTAGTTACTATTTCACAATGGTGAGAGCATCGGGTGCCCGAATGGATGACGAAACAGTTCCTGGAAAAGCCAAACTGCCTGTGCCATCCGGTGCTCCCCAACGTATCGACCCGCGTAATCTCTCGCCCAATTATACGCTAACAGGAGCGTGGCCAGTTGTTGATACCACTAGCTCGTCTTCACTTCAGGACTACGTGCCGGGTGGCTCAGCTACTTCCCCACTTGTAAGAATGAATACCGCCCTAACCCATAGTTTCAACTACTGGACTAACGATCAAGCTAACTCAGGGCCACCCTCTCAAGGGCTAGCCATACCCGCTGCCTCAACAGGTAATTCCACTTTAGATGCGATAGTGAACGGCATTAAAGATGGAATCCAAACACCAATACTCAACTACGTACAGAGTATTACCAATGGTTCGACTGCGACAGGAGGAACACCTGATCCTTTAATTGGTATTGGCCAATTTGGTGGCATTTTAATGTTAGCGGGAGAAATTGCCGTATTTGTCTCTATTATTACCTCTTTTATTATTTCCATGGTGGTATCGCCAGTCTCTTGTGTAAACCCTGCTCCATGGGCAGTAAACTTATTATTTGTGTCAATACTGCCTATGATTTATTCATTGGCCATTGTGCTGTGGACGCTTGGCGCAACGCTCGGCATTTACATTCCATTGGTACCTTATGTTATTTTTACCATGACTGCCTTCGGATGGATAATCCAAGTGATAGAGGCCATCGTTGCTGCACCGATTATTGCACTGGGATTAATTCATCCTGGTGGAGAGGAACTCGGAAAACTTAGCTCAGCACTACCGATTTTGGCCAATATTTTCTTAAGACCCACTTTGATGATTTTTGGATTTGTTTTAGCCTCGGGTTTGCTGAGAGCAGGCATCGCCTTAGTCAATTTTGGATTTATTCCTGCCATCACGGAAGGGGCTGCAGTCAGCATTTTTAGCATTCTCGCAGTTTTAGGTATGTATGTTGCTATTATGACCGCTATTGTGAATAAATCTTTTTCACTGATTTATCTACTGCCCAATCAGATTATGCGCTGGATGGGCAGCTCTGCTGAAAGTGATCACGGAGCGGCGGAAATGGCCAAAGAAGCGAAAGGTGGTTTTGACAGTGGTGCTGGACAAGGTCAAAAAGCCCTTGAAGCAGGACATGCAAAAGCGAATGAAAAGACAGGAGATAACTTACAAAGCGGCGAGTCACGTCAGGAAAAAATAAAGGGTGGTGAAGCAGGCGCAGAAGCTAAAAAGGCCGCTAAAGTGGCTAAAAAGAGGAAATAAACCCAGTGGAGAACACCCAGTGGCACACCAGTGAGATAAACCGTCTCATCCTGGTGCCCGCTGGTGTATATTGCTTATCGGGGCGTATACATGCCGCCTTGGTTGCGAAAAACACCCGGGAGCTTAGGATCCAAAGCTCCTGCGTCTTGTTCATCACCATGATTCGGCACAAAAACATCATACCCTGCTGAAATCAAGAGAGCATCGAACATTGCATAAAATAGCCTCATCACCTCTTGCACCGTTTTCTTCACAGCATCAAATCTCGACTGTGAATCCAAAGCCTTCATTGCCTGATGGGAGCCTTCACTGACTTCTTTAAATCGCTTTTCAATCTCTTCCATTGGAGTGGATTGCGATAGATACATTTCCCAACACTGTACAAAAGCGTTTAGTGTGTGCCCTTCTTGAAACACTTTTTTAAGGATCTCAAACTTTTTATTCTGCTGAGCAGCGTCTATTTCCTTCAAATCCGCTGCAAGTGCATTGGATTGCACAGTATCCTGTAGTGCTTTTAAAAATGCAGTCATTTTATCTATGTTTTCATTACTTTCCGACAATCCTTGAAAGAGAGAAAACTTTTCTTGCATGTCCCGACGGCGCTCTTCTGGTGTTAACTGTTTATGTTCGGCAACCAGTTTTTCCGGAGTCGTGTTCGCTAGTTTCGTTAAATTTCTAAAAGCGCCCTTAAAAGCGGGGGTAAATCCTGGCATATGCGTATCTCCTCAAAGGTTATGTTTCTGCCTAACAAAGATCTCTTGATTCATAAGTTCCTATTAGAGCATAAATGGAGAACAGGCGTCAATAGTTTGTTTGTTAACTTTTGGTATACGTGACACTTCATCCGTTATAAACGCGCTTTTGGAGGGTTTGCTCCGGAACCTAACTGCCGCTTATCAATAGGTGTTGGCTCTGATCCTCTTTGCACATCCATACTGTTCTTCATAGGGAGCAAATTGTTATCGCCCGGCTCCGGGGGAGAATTTGCACTTTGTTTAGAAAATAACTCTCCTACCTTGCTTGCGGCACTACTAAGAGCCGCACCTGCGCCCTCTTTTGCAGAATCAACTTTCTCTTTTATAGCACCAGAAATATCATCTCCTTTAGCGACTATAGGATCAACAACTTTCTCGACTACTTTCCCCTTAAGAAAACCAGCAGCCTCACTCACCTTTTCAACAACAAAATCTATAGGCTTAGCAACCAAGTAATCAACAGCAAGCGTTGCAGGCTTAAGAACTACCGTATCAACAACACGTGTTAGAGGATCAACAACGAGCTTATTAACAATCCACTTTGTAGGGTCAACAACCAACTTATCAACAGCACCATCAAAGGTCTTTGCTAAAACGATAAGCGGTTTTTTTACACGATCAGGTAAAAACGTCCATGTGGTTTTCGGATTTGCGAGTACGTACACAACTGCCCAAAACAGCTCCCAGAAATTATTCCCCTTTCCCTGTGCCTCAATATCGCCTATTGCGTTTGGATCTTTTTCTTCTGATGGTGCTGCCTCTTTCGATACAAGGCGGGTGTCATCTGGTTCCGATGTAAGGCGGGTGTCAGCTGCACCTGGTGTCAGTGATAACGTTGTTGTATCATAATCCACTTTAGATTTTTCTTTTTTAGTGTTTTCTGAATCTTTAAGGGCTTTCTTTTCTAGCTCTTCAGCTTCCAGCCTTTTTCTTTCTCCTTCCTCATTGGCACTCATACATACCCCCATCTAAAAACTCAATTTCCTTATTAAGTTTAGATAAGGTTTGTATAAAGAAGTTCCTTATTCGTCAGTACTTGTATCTTCACCCTTTTTCTTATCTTCGCTTTCTGGCTCTTCCGAAAATAATTCTTCTAAATCAGGCAATTCTGGAACCTCGGGGATCCCGTATAATTCGTTATTTTCCACCACAAGACGCGTGCCGGTGCTTGTCTCTGTCTCATCGCCGGTTTCATTATCCGTTTCATCTTCTTCTGCAATAGAAGCCGTACTGGCTTTTAGCCCTGAGATATCTAAAGGCGCTCCCCCAAACATAACGATCATATCCGAGATATCTTGCAACATCTGATCAATCTCTGTTTTAAACTGGATAACCGGGGGAAACTTGGTAGCACTTTCAATATCTTCAATCAAACTGTTCGAAAGCTGCTTTGCCTCTTGCTCAGATTTACCCGACAAACGCTCGATATGTATTAATTCTTCTGTGGTACTCCCACGTCGAATTAAAGGCAATGAAAACATTTCTTCATTGTCTTCCCCAATCATTCTTAACACCATGGGGGTAACAAAAACTTTGGTAAAAGCAGACATCTCGTGTTCAACACCCGGATCTTCAAATGGCACACTTAAATCACGCTGTTTTTGAACCTCTTCTTCTAACAACGAAATCAGTGCCGCAATACCTCGCTCAAAGGGTTTTAAATTAATAGCACCCTGAAATGACTGTACCAATATCTTAATATCATGGCTTTCTGCCGGTTCTGCAAATTCATAATGGGGTGTTGCAAACACTTGGCTAAATCGCTTAAACCGCTTGTCCATATCTATCAATTGCGCTTCTGTCGGCATTTCCACCTTTAAAAATTGGTTTAAACGCATTTTTTTAACGGGTTTTGGTGCTGCAAAAAATGTTTCCGCCCGAATAATTTTTGATTTAAAAAACACATGGAATTCACCCGGTCGTTGATCTTTCATATCTAAGAGATCAATACGCTGTCTTTTGTCTACAGAAGCGCTACGCGTATCCATATAATTCATCGTTAAACTGCCAGAATCCATCTGAAAACCACTCACATTGGTGGTATAAGATTCGCCAGCAACTTTGTTAAAAAACTCCCAGGTTTCTTGCGGATCTTCCAATTTCATACAAATTTTAATGTTACAATTTGCACCAATAGAAGCCGCTTCTTCTTTAGAAGCTTTTTGGAATGCCGGCAGATCTTGTCCCGCAAAAATAGCCGAGAACCCTAGCGAACGCGCTTGCGCAGGCACAACAGCAAACCCTTCTACGGCATAATAACCATATTCGTCCATAATCGTTAAAAAGGGTGATGACGCGGTGGTCGGTTTTCTTAAAACAACATCACGATAATCCCCTTCGACTTCATCACCTAAACCGGCAGCCATCATGGCTTTTAGAGAAGCAACAATAATTTTACCCAAATTAGATAATTCTTGCGGCGATTTTTCGAGTGCTGGTAACAAGACCACCATAACTCGACGATTTAACACCACGTCTTTAAAATCAACTTCTGCCAAATTGGTTCTAATAATATGACCATAGGCATCTGCAAGCGAACCAAATACGCGTGTTAACTGCATGGTTATAAATCCGTGCTGTTCGCGTACCTCGCTACCTTGATTCCCTTTTTTCTGACGATTATAACCAGGCAAGTTATCCATGTACGCCGTTATGGGTTCTAAAATTTGCTTAGGAAAATTATCTAATGGAACACTATACGTGTCTGATATAGGAAATCGCTTATCGATAACAATTTGTTCTAATTTCTCTAAAATAAAGTAACTTCGAATACTATTGGCATCTAACAAAATATGACCTGCATCTCGCATAGCGGCTAATACTTTCATTAAAGATTCTACAAAGTTAATCGCACGATTCGTCCACATATCGTCGCCACCACCTTGTTTACCGCTCGACATTAAACTCACGACCAACTGCGACAACATACTCGAAGATCCACGAGAAAAAGGATTCATAGTATTGGATAATCGGGTTTTTTGCGGCCCTAACACATCTCGTGCGCCTGTCATAAAATTAATGAGCAGCATGTCATCATCGCGCCCCATGCTGCGAACCATCGAAAATACTTTTGCAAACAAACTATTGTCGCCTTTTCCATCGATATAAATAAAACCACTGGCAAATAACAAAGAATTAAAAGCCATAGAGACCAGCGCCTCCGTTTTACCACTACCGGTAGAGCCAAAAATCAAAACGTGAGTACGCAGATCATCATTAGAAAACCATAATTCCTCTTTGGTAATCCGATCATTCCCTAAAAAGAAAATACCTTCTCCTATTCGAGGTTTATTCGATCCCGGCAGCGGATCGTTATAATCTTTTAAGTGAGCCGACCTCGGAATTCTAAACGGTAGGGTTGTTTTACGCGTAATCGAAAAAAAGAAAAGACACGTACAAACGATAAAAAGAACATCGGTTATCATCGGATAAGCAAAGCTTACCCCTATGCTGGTCCCAAAAATAAGTAACATGACTTCTGGTCTTGCAAGCGTCTCACTAATCCGCACGCCAAGCGGTCGCGTATCTCTTGCAAGCTGTCTTGCGGATTGTTCTTGTTTTGAGTCAAGCCCTCGTATCATAATGCCGATTGCTCCACTAATTCTTCCGTTTGTGATTCTGCCATTTTTGTTTCTTTCGCCGTTTTTTCGGCTGCATCCCGATCTTTGATAAGCGCTTCTTTTTCTTTTTCATCGGGTATATAAATAATATTCGATAAGGCCTCATTTAAAGCTTCTACTGCCCCATCGATCCGAGGAGCACTTAAAGGACGTTTTAAAGCCACCTCGTAATACCAATGACTAAATATGCCCCCAACCTCAGCCACGGGTGTTTGTCTACCCACATTATTAATCACATACCATAATCTTCTATCGATAGGTTTGATCCACAAGAAATCAGAAGAAGCCACAACACCATCTTCTCTAGCAAAAAGTAACGCGGAAATAAAAAGCGTGAATTCATAGGAATGCATAGCGCATATCTCTTGAACCCGCTTCGCTTTAACTTGTTTTTTCCAAAGCACATCCGCACCAGTACAATCCAGCTGTCCATCGGCAGCAGAAGTGGCCAATTGTGAAACCAACGCCGACGCCGCTTTGCTATCTCGGTTCCCTCGCGCTAAAAATATGGCGATCAGTGCACGCCTATGCGGCGCCATATGTTCTATGCCCTGGAAACTACGACCCAATTGTGCTGCAAAGGCACGCTCTGAACGCGCACGATTAAGCGTTACTTTAAATTCTGGCGCTTGGGCTTTAGAAAATTGTGTCGCAGAAGTATCTGCAAATTCAATGAAAACCAATTTATTCTTTTTAGAAAATTGCATGGGTGTCATCGCCATGCTCCAAGGTCCTGAATCTAAATCTTCATTTAAAATATCGACTTTCGTTGCTATTTTAATCTGAGGCCAATTGGCTTGCTCTTGACGCGCTAAGGATTTCATATCATATTTTTTTTTCAATCGCATTTGTACATTGGTTTTAAAAATAACAATTGAAAAAGCGATTAAACAAATGATCAATAAATAACGAAAATACTCTCCTGTGATAAGACTTAAGCTATCTGCCATTTCTAGGGTCAGGCTCCCAGGGTTTATTGCGTAAGCCAAATTCAGATTGGACTCTACCACTGAAAATAATTCCTGAATACTCTTCCCTATCCATGGCAAATCCGGTGAAAATAATCCCAAGAAAAAATGGATTGTTATTAATTCATAAAGTCGCACAGCAATAAACGCGGTTTTTAATTGATAATCAAAAGCCCACCATATTATCCCGCCTATAAAAACACATAAGGCAATCAACCAAAGGATATAATAGGCATTACCACCTGATTGTTCTTGTCCGCCACCTGCTTGTCCAGCCATTGAGTATCCTGTAATTAATCTGTCATTAAGTCATCTAACGCAATTTTAGTGGGCGAGGGAGCCTGTTGCATAAACTCATGTAATACATCGGTCGCACAAAGCAAACGCAGCGTTGTCGGGGTTACCGAATCAAACAACACCGTCACACTTAAGGTAGCCGATTCTGATCGCTCAAAAGTTAACCCAAGTCCATAGCCTAAACAGAAGGAACAGAGTTGGTCTGCTCGTCTTAAAATGGCTGGCAATAAGCCCATCGCCGAAAACACGTGCTCATAAGTGACAGGCTCGCCCTTTACGGTATATTGACAGCCCATAACCTTTGCAACGGCAGCAAGTTGTGTCGAAATGTCCACTCAGTCCCTCCCTCTCTTTACTTAATCTTAGACGAAATTATATTTTCCCCCATACTATAATTAGTGTACAGGGTTTTATCAGTTGACAAGCAACCTACTCGGTTGCTTCAATGACTATAGGCGTATACGCTCATCGGCCTGGGATCAATTGGGTAAGAGGACTCTGAATGCAACGAACATCTATTTTATTATCCACTCTATTGCTGGCACTGCTGGCCAGTGGCTGCACTGTCCTTAGAAATCCATCCGAAAAATCGATCGACAGTGAAAACCGGAAAAAAGCCGGACAAAAAGCAGTACTGAGTACTTCGCACATAGAAACGCAGTTATTAAGTACTGCGCAATCTATTGAACAATCCTTAAGCATCTTAGCTGCTGCTGAAAAGGCAGAAAGCCCACCTATTTTAAATACAGCGCCCCTACTAACTTCGGAAGGCGGTATGGGTGGGAAAATCGATATCGACTGGACAGGACCCATAGGCCCATTAGTCACTAAACTAGCCTCTCTCACAAACTATCGAGTCAAGTTCTTAGGTTCTGAACCTGCCATCCCCATTTTGATTTCAATTAATGCCAAACAAACAGTTATTGCAGATGTCTTACAAAACGCTAGTTTACAAACAGGCAAACGTGCTCATATTCTGGTTTTTCCTGCAAGCCGCTTAATTGAAGTGAGGTATTTATCTTAATGTTAGAAAAGTTATCCCAAAAAATAACAAAAACAAAAAAAACAACAAAAATCATGCTCATCGCTATGCTGAGCCTAACATTTAACTTAACGGCTTGCACATTGCGCTCTAAAGCGGACAATTTACAATCCTTAAAAAAACTCTCCGGGGGCACTTCCAAAGCTAAAAACGGTGCTATTCGCTCACAAAATCTGAGAGACACCGCTTTAAGCGTTGGTGCTCGGGGTGGGCTTGCATGGCGTGCCACACAAATTAACAACGTACTGCTGAGACATGAAAGCATGTTGTATCGCTTGTTTAATTTTAATGCCATGCTACTAGACAAAAATGTACTCCCACCGGTATTAACCGATGCACGTAACACCCTAACACTGGGTGGAACCGATACCATCCGTATTGCCGACAGAACTTTTCAAATCGTCGAACAAGCAAGATTTGTTACTGCCGTGCCCGTTTGGCGAGATTATCTCTGGCTCTCTTACTCCCCTCCCGAAACACCCGATAAATCTCTGTTACCTAAAAATCGAGAAGAACAGATTGTTTGGAAAAAGTTTATCGATGAAGGTTGGGATGCTGGCGTTCAACAAGCTGAAATCATTTTTAAAGAAAATATCGCACGGCTTGGACGCAATTACAAAGGCATGATTTTGTATCGCACTTTGCTCGCACAGAACATAGTCAGCCCCCCATTTGTTGCACAATTGGATATGGGCATTACGGGCGGCGGCTCTGATTTAACTGTGAATGATCGCGTTTTACGCATTACCGCGTTTCCAACATTACAGAATAACAGCCGAGAATGGAAAACAGAGATTACCCCACATGAGTGAATATTTATTACCGGATGAACCCATTCGGTTTTCGACCGAAGCATTTGATCGTATGTTGCTACATTGCGTTAATCTTTCGACCTCTGATATTACCTTGCAAACCAATGCACCCGTTTTTGCCGAAATTCATGGGCGAATTCACCCTGTCACAACCCGTAAATTATCGAATACGGAAGTGGGTGACATGTTAAACGCAATTTATGGTTCTAACGGTACAACGCAAATTTATAGCGGCAAAGATGTCGATACCCAATACGAAATTCGCCCCAACCGAAATCAACGGTTTCGGTTCCGCGTCAATGGAACGGGGTGTCAAGTTGAAGGACACGATGGTCTTCAAATTACCCTGCGGTCGATTCCAACAATGCCACCCGATTTAGCGTCTATGAATGTAGAACCCGGCATTATAAATGCAATGGCGCCTGATCAAGGAACCGTGGTTATCACCGGCCCTACCGGTTCAGGAAAAAGCACATTGCTCGCTGCAATCATTAAAGCACTGGCGGAAGATAAAGATGGTAATCGCAAAATGCTTACCTACGAATCCCCGATTGAATTTGTATACGATATGGTTGAAATGCCTTCTTCCGTCATTAGTCAATCAGAAATTCCCCGTCATTTACCCAGCTTTGCCGCCGGTGTACGCAACGCATTGCGGCGTAAACCACGTTTAATTTTGGTGGGTGAAGCACGCGATGCAGAAACCATTAGCGCAGTTATTGATGCCGCCTTAACGGGACATCCAGTTTATACAACCTTGCACAGTAACGGTGTTGCAGACGCCGTTAGGCGCATGATCTCGACTTTTCCTGCAGAAGAACGCAACGGACGCGCACTTGATATTCTCGAAACTTTAAGAATGGTGGTATGGCAAAAATTAGCACCCAGCGTTGATGGCAAACGTGTTGCATTACGCGAATACCTGGTTTTTGATCAAGAAGTACGAGATATACTCATCGAGACCCCCGTGGAACTATTATCGGCTAAAACCCGTCTACTTCTCAAAGAACGCGGTCAGCCAATGGCAGTCGATGCTAAACTTAAATTTGAGGCAGGGGTATTACCAGAACGAGAGTACCGCGTTATCGAAGCACGCGCTAAAATGGCGGATAAGGATGCGGGAGTTTAAGAGGTGATTATATGGCAATTTTAGAAACGACACACTGGCGAGACGCAGCACGCACTCCCCGATTTTATTTTATGGATGCCTTTGCTGCTTTTCCTTTGTTATTTTTTTTCTTACATATTAGACTCTGGTCTTTTTTAACGGCGATAGGCTTTATTGCGTTTTTTATATTGCTCGAAAAATTTAAATTTACCATTCCGGTTTTCTTTCGATTTCTTCGATCAACCTTAGCAGGCCCCTTAAGAACCACAAAACCCTGGTGGAAAGAGTAGGCTATGGCACAAGCACGAGAAACAATTATTGCCGCACAAAGCCAATTTTACCGAGATGGCTTTAGAAAGCTTGTATTGATGTTGTTTATTTTAATAATGATTGCTTATGGCTTGCTCGGTTTAATTGTCTACCTGCATATAACACGCCCATTACCACAATATTTTGTGACGACATCCAGTGGGCGTTTAGTCGAAATTACGCCTACGCCTATTGAGTCTATAGCGCCTGCTGCACCTCCAGCGCCTGTTGCGCCAGCTGCGTCATAAAATCCCCCCTGCCGAGTCTCGGCGAGGGGATTTCTCACCCACGCCCCTTTTGCTCTAAATCATATTTTAAAATTAACACACCATTAGGTGATTGAGCAGTTGGCACACGCATCACAATTAAAGTAATTTCAACCAAAGTACCAAATTCGGTTCTAACATTCCGATATTTAAATTGCATCGGAATTCTAATTTTCCACATATAACGGCCTGCAAACGGTTTTTCCAATAACAATTGTGGTGCATCAGTAGCAACGGCTCTTAAAACATATTTTTTCTGCGTCACGGTATCAATAATGTTAGCAGTAGCCAATGCATTTTTATAACTTGCATACCCTTCCTTTGTAAAATACACACTGGCAGCATCAAGAACCCTGTTGTAATCGATAAAATTAAAGGTGTTCGATTCCATCATCGCTTCTGTTATCCAGTTTAATAATTCATTCGTTTCTAGACCAGGCTGATCTAACGGTTTTTCTGGGAACAAGGCGCCATTCGGCATCGCAGCAAAATACGTAGGCGGTGGCACAACCGAACTGTGCAGTAAAATAATTAACCCGACAATACCTACCGTCAATGCAATAGAAAAAAGCGCAAGGATGATTATTTGTATCGATTTATCTTCATGATATCTTTCTTGCTCTATTGCTTTCGTTTCGGCCGTTTGAATTACACGCACGCTCACACCTTCCTATTTAAGGGTTCGTTTGGAATACCAATTGCGCGATGGCAAGCCCTTCTTTATAACGTAACAAAGAAGCTCTTTCGATGCGCATTAAAATTGTACCTTTTTGTTGAATAATCTCGCCTTCAGAATTTTGATAGATAATCGTAACGGGCATCTGCAGATCCCAGCTATAGGGAACATCCGCACTTAGTTGCCCTGAGCGATTTAGCTTGGGAGCTGCAGTTATCGAAGCCGATACGACCTGTCGATTGGCTTTTATCGCTTCTAGATTGGTTGAAATTTTAAGCGCCGCCAAAAAGTCCTGATACCCCTTTGGCGTAAAATAGCTGTCGATGCTTTGCAGCGTATAGCGCCACGTCACATAATCTAACGAATAAATGGCGAGTATGGCATCCGAGGCCCAATTTAAAACAACCGTGGGATCCTGATACAAAGGCTCATCTAAACGCACAACAGCAATTGGTCTACCATCGGGTGTTGCCGCAAAATATTTCGGTTTTGGCCATGCAACACGTTGATAAAAAACAAACCCACTTAAAGCGAATATCAGCAATAGCAATAAAAAGAAAATCATGCTTAAACGCCGATAATTATCCCAATAAAATTGGTTTCTGGCTAAAACACGCTCTAGACCGTGACGCTCCATGGCACATCCTAATACAAGAATTCAATAAGATCAGTATAGCAACATTGTTGCTTGCATTTATAGTCACGTTCCTTTATTATTTTACGCACACTCAATGATTATTAATAAGATTACAGCTGCTATACTAATGCAATTGATGCATTTGGAAATTCGCTGATTTATCTAAGTGGAACTTGACTGACTATGTTGCAAAAATATGGCTTATCGATCATCATCTCGTTGCTGGTTGCACACCTTGGCTTAATGGGTTTCATCTACTTTCAATTTGCAACGCGTTCTCCTGAGCATTTTTTTGGTCGTCTAACCAACGGTGAGACTTTTGAAATAATCGGATTAGACAGGCCCAATGTTTCGACTAAAGCATTACTAAGTTGGGTAACATTGGCAGCAACTTCTACCTTTACATTTGATTTTTTTAATCATAAAGACCAATTAAATGCCATGAAAGATTATTTTACGGCAGATGGTTTTGATAGTTTTATAGCGTCATTGCAAGAAACGGGTGTCCTAACAACGATTGTAGAAAAAAAATTAATACTCTCCGCAGTTGCGATTGGACCCGCTATTGTCTTAACTGAAGAAAGGGTAGGGAGTAAACACAACTGGAGAATCCAAGTACCGTTGATTGTACGTTATCAAAGTGCAAACGTGGATGAAACACGAACGCAAGTGGTTGAGGTCTTAGTGACTCAAGTATCAACAGAAGATGCGCCAAAAGGTATTGGGATTGCCCAATACATCGCGCGGGAGGTCGGTCCTGAACTTACTCGTTAATAGACAAAGTAAATGTATTGTAAATATGAAAAGAAAAAATTATTTCTCAAAAGTTGCTTTGCTGACCTTGTGTTTTATACACATGAGCAGCCCCCTATTCGCTGCAGAAGTCACAAACGCACAATTAAATGCGTTGGTTCAGCAAGCACAAGACAAAAGAGCATTACAAGAAAACGGCGGATTGGCGACTGCGTCCCCTGGAGACACATCCGAGAATAAACCTTCCACCTTGCGTGATGAAGCGTTCAAACAATTATTAGATAAAATATCTCCTTTAACCCCTGCTCAAATTATCCAGATGCGAAAGCAGGAAGATAAAACCCAACAAGCCATTGCGACCACGCCAAGCGCGCCCCCTCGACCTGTCTCTTCAACGCTCACAATTGACTTATCCCCAGGTGTAACCCCACCTGTTGTAAGGTTATCCGCAGGTTTTGTTTCTTCATTGGTATTTGTGGACTCAACCGGACAAGCATGGCCCATTTCGGACTACAGCTTGGGGAACCCGAAAAATTTTAATATCCAATGGGATAGAAAAACCAATACGCTGTTTATTCAAAGCGCGACAACCTATAGCAGCGCTAACTTAGCGCTACGATTAATCGGATTAGACACGCCTGTTATGCTATCCCTGGTTTCTGGACAGAAAGAGGTGGATTATCGCGTCGATTGTCAGGTTCAAGGCCGAGGTCCCAATGCCACAATGCCCCTTGTTGGAGATGGGCTACCAACAATCACCCCAAGCCTGGTAAGTGTTTTAGATGGTGTTCCGCCCCCTGGCAGCCAAGAATTAGCCGTGAGTGGTGGTTATGGTCGCGCATGGTTATCGAAAGGTAAATTGATTTTTCGAACACAGCTGACCGTATTATCACCAGCCTGGAGCGCTACCGTATCCAGCCCAGATGGTACCCGTGTTTATGAAATGGCTAACACCCCTTTAATTTTAGCCTCACAGAACGGAAGAACTGTTAAAATCGAGCTGAAAGGATTTTAGTGCATGGCAAAAAAATGGTTAGACAAATTAGGCTCCAGTAAAACCAGAGCCCTCGTTTTATTGCTCAGCATCGTCCTGTTCCTGATCGTTGTTGCCGTTATTTTTTCAAGCGGCAAACCTAACCCCTTAAAAACGGATGAATCCCGCACCACCAAAATACCACAAATAACCGCTATTCCAGGTGGCGCCACTTCCGAAAAATACCAAGAACTGCAAGAAGCCGACAATAAACGTATCGCAGAACAAGCTAAAAAGAAGGGCGGCAGCGCTGTTGCAACGATTATCGGCAATAGAGACAATGATTTGCTCTCCAAAAAAGAATCTTTTGGTATTGAAGGTGAATTTTTAAAAGCCGGTGAATGTAAATGCCCAACACCCACTGCACCATCGGTTAAACCTGCATGCCCCAAAGATCTAGAGCTCGCGCTGAAATCCATTATTAACAATAAAGAAGCTGCAAAAAAAATATTAATGCAATGCCCTGCCATGGCAAAATTATTGGCTGAAAGAAATCCAGAAATGTTTAAACAATTGATGCTAGAGAATCCTGACCTCGCTAAGCTGATTGGAGACACCTATCCTGAAGTGCTTAAAAAATTAATGGAGTCGGATCCTGCATTTGCCGCACAATTGGCAAAAACAAACCCTGCGTTGGTCAAAAATCTTATAACGAATGATCCTGATTTTGCCGAAACGATGGCAAAAGCAAATCCAGACATGATTAAAGATCTAAATAGAGGGGACCTCGAATTTTCTAAACAATTGGCTAAAAACAATCCAGCTTTAGTCAAAAAAATGATGCTAAGTGACCCAGAATTTGCAAAACTAATGGGAAAAAACAATCCCACCATGATTAAAGAACTCATGAAGGGCGATCCTGCATTTGCACGAGCACTTGCCAAAAGCAACCCCACCCTCGTCAAAGAATTAATGAAAAACGATGCGGCTTTTGCTGATCTGATGGGTGAACAAAATCCCGAAATGGTAAAACAACTCATGTTAGATGATATTGAATTTGCAAAAGTCATGGCACGAAATAACCCCAATATGGTAGAAACATTGATGGAAAATGACCCCGCTTTTGCCAAAGCGCTCTTGACAAAAATACCGGATTTAAAGACCATCCTTGATTCCAGCCGAAAAAAATTACCCTTCTTAAACGATAAACAACGTCTTCAAGCCCTTGAAGACACGCGGCGCAAACAACAAGAAGAGCAAAAAAAACGGGCGAAACAAACGCAATTAAGCGAAGTACAACAAAAACAACTTGCTGCGTTAATGACAAGTATGGAAGCACAATCCAAAAAGGCTTTCGATGATTGGGCCGCCATTACCCCACAAGCTTTCGTGCAAGGCGATAAAAAAGACACTAAAGACGATACCGGTAGCACTGCACGCAGCACGGGCGGTGACGGCAAAGGCGGAAACGCAACCGGTACGGTACTCATTAAGGCGGGAACCATTTTATTTGCAGTTTTAGACACGGCTGTCAACACGGATGAGCCAGGTCCTGTGATGGCAACTATCGTACAAGGTGAGTTTCAAGGTGCTAAAATCATTGGTACAACACAAATGTCCTCACAACCCGGCAGCGATCGTCCAGAAAAAGTGACCCTTAATTTTGCGACAATGAGCACACCAAGTTTACCCAAGAGTCTGCCCATTCAAGGTGTCGCCATTGATACGGATACCGCACGAACAGCGCTGGCTTCCGATGTAGATCACCACTATCTCTTACGATACGGCACATTGTTTGCTTCATCATTTATGAACGGATATGCCAAAGTCATTACTTCCGGAGGAACCGTACAAACCAATAGCGGAACAGGCGCAACAAGCACCACAACACCCAAATTAAGCGGTAGGAAAGAAGTGTTTGCAGCCTTAGGTGAAGTGGGCAAAAAATTTGGAGATGCAACCTCCACTTACTTTTCAACGCCCAATACCATTACGGTTAACGCAGGAACAGGAATAGGTTTATTAATTTTGGCGGATGTTACAGCGCAATAATATGTAAATAGGGACTGACAGTCATGAATGATGAACGCAAATCGCTCGATACCGAGCAAGTGGATGAGAGTTTTAACGAAGACTTCGACTTTGGGGAAGGTGAAACCCAAAGTCGTCCCATGGAAACCACAAACACAAATGGGCACAATAAAAAAATCATTGGCTTTATTTTTGCCATCGTTCTGATTGTTGTGCTTGTCATGGGGTATAGAGTCTACAGCCCCAAGCTTTTGGGTTCTAAAAATCCTCTCAATACGGCGACGTTAACAAAAAATCCCGCCCCTAGCGCAACAATTAACCCAATACATGCGCCTAAAAATGTAACCGAAACACCTGAGGAAACAAAAAAACAATCTGATGAATTTGCAGCAGCTTTTTCAGGTATTACCTCAGAGACTGTTCCTGCTGAACCAAAACCCGCAACTGTTTCTGTACCTGAGCATCTACCTCCCCTCCTTACCCCAACAACATCACACTCGCCCGAACCGGAAGCAGATGTGGCAAAACTTCACGAGGCGCTTAATAAGTTGAATACTCAAATTGACTCTATTTTGAGCCAAGTCAAATATTTAGATGCTTATAGTCGAGAAGTGTCCGATAATCTAAACAAGCTCAATGAATCTATCAGCACAATGGATGATAAGTTACTGGCCCTAACAAACACCACTTCTACATTGTCTAAAGATGTAGGAACCGTAAAAAGTGAAGTGGGACAAGTGCGAGAAGTTCTCAGGGAAGATGGACTCGATATAAACCCAGCTTCTTTATCAAAAGGAAGACAAGGACGTCTAGAAAAGGAAGGTCAGGTAGCCATTGCAGAACCCGAATATACGGTTCATGCCGTGGTACCGGGTCGTGCGTGGCTTAAGTCTTCTAAAGGTCAAATAGTAACCGTTGCCGAAGGAGATTCAATTGGTAACTATGGCAAAATTCTCGTTATTGACGCAGCGAATGGGGTGGTTCTCACAAGCTCGGGCGTTGCTTTCCGTTAAGCTCGCCTACCTCGGATCTCTGCTTTATTTCGTTTCTGAAAACGTATACGCTGCTCCAGACATACAAACCATTCTAAACAATGTCAGCAGAATTATTGTTCCCTTAACGGCAATGGTGCTGATCGTTTCGTTTGTGGCGGGTGTCTATATGATTATCCACGCCCTCACGATGATGAAAAAATTTGGTAATATGTCAATGCAAGCTCAACCGGGTGAATTGGGTGGCCCTTTGGTGCAACTCGTTGTAGGGGCTGTCTTAATCTATTTACCCTCCTCTACCGACACATTAGCAAATTCTCTTTTTGGAACCAGCAATTCTATTTTTGGCTCTAATTCTAGCAGTGTTAATTATAGCAATGCAGGCTATGGTTCGGAACTGTTGGGCTATGTGGCCAGCAACAGTTTTGCAGAACAATGGGCTTCTATGGCAAATACCTTGGTGTTATACATTCAATTTGTAGGGTTTTTGTCGTTTGTCAAAGGATGGTTTATTCTATCTAAATCGGGAGGACATGGCACGCAACAAGGGACTGTTGCCAAAGGCATAACGCATATCCTCGGTGGGATTGTTGCAATAAACTTTGTTGCTGCGTCGAATATTATCTATAACACGATTTTTGGTACATAATAAGTGTATGGAGATGTTTTGAATAAAATAGGAGGTCATGATGAAATTAAAGCGTAGTATAGTCATCACAACGGTAGTCGCGCTCGTTGCACTTGCCCCGTCCATTTTGCTAGCGGCAGATATTACCGATATTGCAAAAACGGTTACAACACAAGCAACAGCCATTGCTAAACTGCTCAGCGTAACCGCTTACGTGGCAGGTGTTGGTTTTGCACTGGCAGGCGTTTTGCAATTTAAAACCCATAAGGAAAACCCACAACAAACCCCATTAAGCAAACCAGTAGTCATGATCGTTGTTGCCGCATGTTTGTTGTTCTTACCTACCATTCTGACGATAGCAGGTGCTTCGCTGTTTGGAGCATCACCCATCTCGTCAGCACCCAGTGGGGCTGGACTAGGCGGAACTTAATGGACTTACTACCTCTCACACTTCGTGCAGAACGCGGTAATTGGCAACGCTTTATGAACCGAAAGGCGAATAAAGCGTTTGCTGTTGTAAGAGATAAAGTTTTTGCCCGAGATGACTTTAGCTGCCGCTACTGCGGTTTTCAGATCAAACAATTTCAAGAAGTCTTGAATATTGATCAGAATTACGATAATAATCAGCTGGATAATTTAGTAACCGCTTGCCACTTTTGTGCTCAGTGCTTTTTTTTGGATTCTGTCGGGCTCGATGGCAAAAGTGGTGGTACGATTATCTATTTGCCTGAAATCAGTCAGGCTGATCTTAATCATTTTTCCCGTACTCTTTTTTGCAGCATGTTACGTGATCCTCCTTACAAGGGAAAATTACAGGCTGCTTACTTAAGCTTAATGGATCGTGCTAAACCCGTAGAAGAGGTCTTTGGACCCCATACCCAAAATCCTATTATCTTTGGTCAAACGATTATTGACACCGGTTTAACAGCAGCACAACTGAAACACCCGATTTTTTCTGAACTCAAGCTGCTACCGACACGTAAGTATTATAAAACCGAAACGGAATACTGGAAATCCACGGTCTTTGCAAATATTCCACTATAGAAGGTCTATAATTTAACGATGAGTATTATTGATCCTGTATTAGATAGCATTGATGGCGTACTGGCATGGCTCAGCACATCTCTAGGCCAACTGGCCGAATCCTATTGTGATTTAGAAACGGCAGATGGTGAAGAAACACTGGTTGGCCGAGATGGATCACTGGTTTCGATTTTAAAGATCGATGGTGCAACCTTCTTAATAGGACCTGATGAATTTACACGAATGCACGACACTTTAACACAGTCCTTACAAACATGTTTATCTCGTCCGGGACACGCCATTCAAGTCTTTTTTCAACACGATAAAGACACTATAACCCATGAACTTAATCATATACTTGCCCCAGCACGTCAAACGGCTAAACAACTCGGTCTTTCATTAGACGATCTTTTCTCAGAACGCGTTCAGGAACTTCGTCGATATTGTGCTTCAGAATCCATGTATCTCGTCGTGTGGTCACTCCCCTCTAGTTTAACGAAAGCACAACAAGAACAATCCATTAAAGATCGTACAGAACGCGCTAAAACGGTAAAAATACCGCTTATTCGAAATGCGCAAAATTTTATGAAAGCCATTCCTGAATTAAGAGATGGTCATGACTCTCTTGTGCGCTCTTTGGTGAATGACTTTAATCTAATGGGTTTGCTCACAAAATTGTTAGATGTCCATGCCGCTTGCCACGCCATTCGTCAATCAGTTGACCCTGATTTTACAGATCCCAAATGGCAACCTTATCTGCCTGGTGATGCGATCCCCGTCCGAGAAACTAAAAATTTTGCGGGAGATATATCGGATGTACTCTGGCCATCACTCGCGAAACAATTAATACCGAGGGATGGCGAAATCTTAAATCTTCGCACCGCACGTTTAGGTGATAGAGTCTACGCTACGGTTTCTATTGATTTATTTCCAAAGGAACTTGCTGCCTTCGGTGTTTTATTTAATCGTGTTCTCAATGCCCAAATTCCATGGCGAATTTCCTTTTTAATCTCAGGCGGTGGCATACAAGCTTTGGGATTAAAGTCAACGCTGGCAACCATTTTAAGTTTTGCACACAGCAATAATCGCTTAATCGGCAATGCCGTTGAATTATTGCGTTCCTTAGAAGTCAACACAGATGATGCTATCGTCAAACTACAGGTTACAGCATCAACCTGGGCAAAAGTTGGGGATGAAAAATTATTGCGTTTACGTGTCGCAGAGCTCGCCAAAGCCATTCAAGGATGGGGATATTGCGAAACCTCTGAGATCTCGGGCGATCCGTTTGCGGGTATGATGTCTAATGCATTAGGGATTTCTGCCAACAGTATCGCCACCCCTTCGGTCGCGCCTTTATCGGATGTTACGTTTATGCTGCCTTTTACACGCCCTGCTTCTCTTTGGACAACAGGCGCAGTATTATTTCGATCGCCAGACGGAAAACCCTGGCCCTATCAACCAGGTTCCACCCAACAAACCACCTGGATCGATTTAATGTATGCAAGACCGGGTTCGGGTAAATCGGTTTTATCCAATGCTTTAAACCTTGCCTTATGTCTCTCTGGTGGTATACAACGCTTACCGAATATTGCCATTGTTGATATAGGCCCCTCTTCGAGTGGTCTTGTTTCTTTAATTAAGGAAGCATTACCTAAAGATAAACAACATTTAGTGGCATATCATCGGATGCGCATGAGCTCTGACATGGCCATTAACCCATTTGATACACAACTGGGTTCACGTTTTCCAACTCCCCAAGAACGCGCCTTTTTAGTGAATTTTTTAACTTTACTCGCAACCCCTGTTGGTCAAGAAAATGCTTACGATGGCATCACAGATATGTCGGGCATGATTATCGATGAACTTTATAAGTCGCTTACCGATACAGGAAATCCACGCCCTTATACTCCTAACCTGGAAGCGTTGGTAGATAAAGTGCTACCGGAATTAAATATTGCTGTCGATAGCCGTACCACATGGTGGGAAATTACCGATGCCCTGTTTAACACAGGGCACACGCACGAGGCCGGCATTGCTCAACGTTATGCCACTCCCTTATTGGCAGATGCCGCTTCTATTTGTCGTAACCAAACAGTAGCTGATCTCTACGGCTCTATTAAAGCACCTACTGGAGAATCCATTATTGATGCGTTTGGTCGTATGATTTCTGGCGCTATTCGCGAATATCCCATTTTATCGCAACCAACTGCATTCGATTTAGGCGAAGCCCGTGTTGTGTCTTTAGATCTCGATGAGGTGGCAAAAACAGGTGGTGAGGCTGCTGATAGACAAACCGCTATTATGTACATGTTGGCCCGCTATATTTTGGCACGTCATTATTATCTGACCGAAGATGTCTTAAAAGACTTACCCGAATTGTATCAGGCACATCATAAGCAACGAATTTTGGATATTCGAGAAGATCCCAAACGCATTGTGTTCGATGAATTCCATCGTACTTCTAAGGCAAAAGCCGTTCGAGATCAAGTCATCGTCGATATGCGCGAAGGTCGAAAATGGAAAGTACAGGTCGCTTTAATCTCGCAATCCTTAGAAGATTTCGATCCCGTGATGGTGGAATTTGCCACTTCTGTGTTTATTATGGATGCGGGCCCCAAACAAGCGATTGAACGATCCACAAAAGTTTTTGGTTTATCGGATACCGCACGGCTTGCTTTAGAAACACGTGTTCATGGGCCTCGTGCAGGTGGTGCCACTTTCTTAGCACAATTCTCTACCAAACAAGGCGTGAACACGCAATTAATTACCAGCACCATTGGTCCCATCGAACTCTGGGCATTTAACACTACCTCAGAAGACGCCAGAATTCGAAATGCCTTATACGAAAAAATTGGTGCATCCGAAACGCGAAAATTCTTAGCAAGCATGTACCCCTCAGGCTCTGCTGCCCGCGTGGTTGAAGAGCGCATGGGAGAACTCAAAGACAAAAGTGGCTTAATTTCAGATGATAGCAGTCAAAGTGTTGTAGAAGAATTGATCAAAGAACTTCATGAACGCTATAAGAAAAGCGCGGCTTCAGCCGCGCTTTCCGTACCCACTTCAGAAAATTAAGTAAATAATACTCTTGGGGGAAGTATGTGAAGTGGTGCTGGTTGACGATTTGCTTCTATCTTGCGCAGCAACTTGCTTTTCTCGTACAAGAACTCTAGCGTTTTTCTTGTATCCGCTTGCGGATCAGTCAGTTGAGCTCGTATCTTGTGATCCAATCGATCTAGCCTTGCATTCTGTTGTGCAGTAAACATCTTCAATCTCCTATGTTATTTATTCAATTTTGCAACAAGGAAATTATAACCATACACATTTAAATTAAACAAATTTATTTTTAGCGTGTATATACAATATTATTGATTTTTTCAGTGTTTTTTTATGATTCACTCTTTAAGGGTTTGTAAGACTCTTGACTTTTCCCTGCACGTTTAGAGCCTAAAAATAGCCAGTTTTTATAGTTGTTGTGTTTTTTTTCTTGCCATTAACGAATAAGCAACGGGGATAACGAATAACGAGAACACTGTGCCCATTAACATACCGCCAATAATAACCCAGCCAATATCTTTTCTGGCAATCGCACCGGAACCCTCGCTAAAAATAAGCGGGATAGCGCCACAGATCATCGCAAAAGTTGTCATTAAGACAGGTCTTAGACGGGAGGTTGCAGCCATTAATACCGCTTCCATGAGCGCATAGTTTTGTGTACGCAATCGGTTAGCAAAATCAACAATTAAAATACCGTGTTTAGTAATAAGTCCCATGAGCGTAACCAATCCAATCACGGTATAAGCATTGTTTGTACCCCCAATAAAATTAACCGCCCACACAGCGCCTGTAATAGAAAGCGGCACGGTTAATAACACAATAAAGGGGTGAATAAAACTCTCAAATAGCGCCGCCAATACTAAATAGATAAAAGCCAAGGCTAATCCAAAGGTTATCCACATGGCGTTTCGCGATTCACGATATTGCTCTGCCTTTCCACCAAAACGATGTCGCGCATCGGGTGGCAAATGTTTTTTGATAATCGGATCTAAAGTTTGCATGGCTTTATCTAAAGAAATACCCGGTTGCAAAGACATATAAATAGAAGCACTACGCATCCGTTCCTCATGTTTAATCGCATTCGGTTCTAATATTTCCTTCAATGTCACCAAGCTACCTAAGGGAACCCATTGCCCCTCTGCTCCCGCGACGAAATAGGCATTTAAACTATTTAATTCCGAACGATATTCCAAGGGTGCTCTAACTTGCACATCGTAATCCAAGCCATCAAAATTAAAATCAGCCGCTTTTGTGCCTGATAAAAAAGTGTATAACGTTTCTTCTATTGCACTAATGCTAACGCCCAACTCTGCCGCTAATGCACGATCAATCTTAACGCTTAAACGCGGCTTCTCAAAAGTTTGTTGGCTAAAGATTGAATCAAAACCGGGTAATTTTCGTGTTTCCGCCATGATATTGTTCACCGCATCTACTAATCGCTGAGAAGTGCCAGCATACTGAACAACGATTTTAAAAGAATCATCTCCCGTTGAATTCCGACTATCGGACAGTTGCACATCAGGACCCACAATTTCCTTAAGACGCGGTCTCAACTCTTTTGCAATATCAAAACTGGTACGAATCCGCTCCGTGTTCGGTTTTAAAATAACTGTCCACCACATCCACTGATCTTGCCAAACCCCTGTTAAAATACGTTCACTTTCAGGTATGGTCGCTAATACAGCTTCAACTCTTTTAAACCAATCTTCTCGGACCAATTCTGAAACAGTATTATCTGCATTGATGTTCCCAGTCAAAATACCTTCATCTTCGACTGGCATTAATTCCGAAGGCAACCTTTGAAATCCAATAGCCCCTAATCCGGCAATAACAAGCAATAATACGCAAATTTTAACCGGGTGTCGTAAGGCAATGGCTAACCAACCGCGATACCGTGTTGCAAGCCTCTCCCAAAAAACAACTTTTTTAGAATGCTTTAAAAACTTTCCACCTAATGCCGGTGTTAGTGTTAAAGCAACAAACCCTGAAATTAAGACGCTTCCGGCTAAAGTCCAGGCAAATTCACGAAACAATATGGCGGATTCATCGACTTGAAAAACCAAAGGTAAATAGACGGCAATCAAGGTAATTGTCATCACGATGACTGCAAAACTAATTTCTTTCATGCTCACCAGTGCGGCTTTAAAAGCAGACAACCCCTCTTCCATATGCCTATAAATATTTTCAACCACCACAATGGCATCATCAACCACCAAACCGACCGCAAGTACTAATGCCAATAATGTCACGGGATTAATACTAAACCCCAACACCCACATCAATGCAAAAGATCCGATTAAACATAAGGGTACCGTTACCATGGGCAACAGCGCTGCACGAACGGAAGCCAAAGAGAGCGTGACAATAATACCCACTAATGCGATGGCCTCCCACAATGTATGGCGCATCTCAACAAAAGCAGCTGCAAAAGGTCGGGTTGCATCAAAACTCACAACTGCGCTCATGGAGGGAGGCATGGTCTTCTTTAAATCTTTCACAAAAGCATGCAGTCGACCCACAACCTCTAAAGGGTTAGCTTGCGGCTTTGGAATAACGCCCAACCCGACTATTTCTTGCCCATTTTCGCGTATTTTTAAAAAGGTCGTTTTTTCAGACACTACAATGGAAGCCACACTGCCCAGTGTTACACGCCCTTCGGGCGTCATTTTTAAGGTAATATTCGCAAGATCTTCCGGTTTTTCAACCATTGCGTTAATAATCACAGACTCTTTAGACGTAATACCCTCTATTTCACCTGCCGATGCAAACGTTTTTTCATGCTTTAGGGCGTCCACAACGTCTTTAACACTAACGCCTTTTTC
>DAORSV010000006.1:5255-34836 GCA_035443705.1 Gammaproteobacteria bacterium | reverse complement strand
CGCAATTCAAATGGCACTTGTGGGAGAGTCTATCTAAAGGGAGTGAGCAGTTACCTTTCATCAATACTCTTAATTTCTAAAATAATACCAAGCTTACTTGTATCGTTTGGAATTAAAATAATATCATATCGCCCTAAACCACTTTCTTTATTAGAATCAATTTTATAGTGATTTTGATCTATGCCAGAAAGAAGCCCTAACATAAATCCATGATAAAATTTCTCAGAATTTTTACCTTTTATATCATGCGCGCTGAATGTCTGCAACAGAATTCTTCGCAAACCGTCTTCAAAATCTTTCATCTCGCCATTCAATAAATTATTTAAGAAGGTGTTAAATACCATTGCATTGTTAACACCCGATAGCCACTCAGCAATCAATCTTTTATACAAATCTTTAACTTCTTTATTGGGTATTTTTAGATAATATAGCGATTCATTATTTCCGTTTTTGATAAAATTAGCTTTAAGATATCCAGACATCGCCAATAATGTCCAGATAGCAATTTCGCTTTTATCTAGATTGTTCAGTGCGAGATGTTCATCCATGAGCATTATAATCTGTTCATCTTTTAAGAGTAATTCAAATTGCCCTTTAAATAGTTCACTTGAATGAACCCACAAATCTTTAATTAATGCGTTGTCACTTGTGTTAACCCAATATGAACTTAGCTTTCCTCTCTCTTGAATATAATTCACAATTGACCAAGGATTATAAATAATGGCATCTCCAATTTGGTAACCATTATACCAGGCCTTTACATCATTTATATGAGAATCCAAAGCTGTTTTTATTAATAATCGACTAACCTCATCTTCCACAAAACCAAAATATTCACCGTATCGATCATTTAGTACCGAATATGTTTTAATATTGTTTAATCCTGAAAAGATACTTTCTTTAGATACCCGCAAAACACCTGTTAATATTGCTCTATCCAAATGAGAATTGTCCTTAAGCCCTGCTCCTAAAAACTCTCTCATTAAAGTAACCATCTCTTCGTAATAATTTTTTACATAAGCCGTTTGAATGGGCGTATCGTATTCATCAATCAGCACGATGGGTTTAACACCATAACCTTGATATAAATAAAAAGTAAGGTCTTTTAAGGCACTTCTGATATCAGACTCTGGCGCATCCCTATTTAATATGCCGTTATACTGGTTTTTTTGACGTTGGGTTAGCTTTGAGTCAGATAATAAGTGTTCATGTTGCTCGTATGCTTGACTTAATAATTTACAAAAATCCTCATATGCAGATTTAAAAGAGGCACTTTTAATATCTTTAAGACTTAAGAATATGATAGGGTATTGACCTTGATGTTTCATGCACTCAGCATATTCAGCAATCTTTAGGCCTTTAAATAAATGTTCTGTCGGCTTATTATGCACAGTCTTCGCAAAAAAATGATGTAACATTGACATATTCAATGTTTTTCCAAATCGTCTCGGGCGCGTAATAAGCTTTACTTTTGTCAAGTCCTCTATCACATCCTTAATTAGTAAGGATTTATCAACAAACAAATACGGCTCGCCTGTGGAGTCTCTTGTTTCGATGATTTCTCTAAAATCGCTGACGCCGATCGGCACTTGTGGCAGCATATGCTCTCTTTTGAATAAAAACCTTACTTTTGTTATAGTACACCATTCAGTTTTAATGACACAAACATGCAAATCGGTAAACACAAGTTAGAAAACAATCTCATATTGGCACCCATGGCAGGTGTCACCGATCGCCCATTCCGCCAACTTTGTAAAGCGCTTGGCGTTGGCATGGCCGTTTCTGAAATGGTCTCTTCGAATTCCTTGTTAAGAGGCAGCCAGAAAACCTTAAGACGCGCCAATCACGATGGCGAAACAGAGCCTCGCTCTATACAAATCGCAGGTGCTGATCCCTTCATGATGGGCGAAGCTGCACGATTTAATGAAGCAGAAGGTGCCGATATTATTGATATTAATATGGGATGCCCTGCAAAAAAAGTGTGCAATACTTTAGCCGGTTCTTCGCTGCTCAGAGATGAACCTTTAGTGACTCGCATCTTAGAAGCAACTGTTAATGCCGTTTCTATTCCGGTTACGCTCAAAATTCGAACCGGCTGGGATCCCAGCCATAAAAATGGTATTACGATTGCAAAAATTGCAGAACAAAGCGGCATTCAAGCATTAGCGGTGCATGGTCGTACACGCTCCTGTTTTTTTAAAGGCGCTGCAGAATACGAAACCATTGCGGCGATTAAAGACGCCGTTAAGATCCCAGTGATTGCCAATGGTGATATCGAAACGCCCGAAAAAGCAAAAGCGGTTTTAGAACAAACCAAAGCCGATGGCATTATGATTGGCCGAGCTGCACAAGGACGCCCTTGGATTTTCAAAGAAATTACATATTATCTTAAGACAGGCGAATTGCTGCCAGAACCCACACCCGCAGAAATTAAAGCCATCTTATTAGGTCACCTTCAAAATTTATACCAATTTTATGGTGAATACACCGGTTCTATGGTTGCTCGCAAGCACGTCTCTTGGTACAGTCGCGGACAAACTGGTAGCGCACGTTTTCGTGACTATTTTAATCGCTTGGAAAAACCCCATGAACAAATCGAAGCCATCGAAGCCTTTTTTACGTGAACATATCACATCCGCCTTACAAGACTACTTTTCTAAACTGGAAGATGAACCGGCTAGAAATATATACAGTCTTGTATTAAATGAAGTAGAATCCGCTTTGCTTGCCATTGTGATGAAAGAAGTTAAGGGCAACCAATCGCGAGCCGCCGAATGGCTGGGTCTTAATCGCGGCACATTAAGAAAGTTGCTCGTCAAATACGATTTGTCTTAGACTTCCGACGTCCCTTTTGTTTAATATATAATGGTCTTTTGCAGTTACACAATAAGTCCTTGCCACTGAATTCAAAGAGAGAGCCTGAAAATGAAAATAGCGAAACGCGCAAAAAAAGTTGTTAAACTTATTCTTTTCTTTGGTTTAATTACTCTCCTTTCACCCTTTATTCTTGCAAAGCTTAATTTTTATGGCCCGTCTCATGCGACAACGCCCGCTTCTGCAAATACAACGATTTCTTCTGTTACCCTAAACGCACCGGTTTCGTATGCTGATGCGGTAGCACTCGCTGCACCCGCGGTTGTAAGCATTAAAACCACACAAGAAGTCACAGTTGATCAAAACCCGCTGATGCAAGATCCCATGTTCCGATATTTTTTTGGCGAACAAAATGGTGGTCAAGGTAATGGCGAATGGAATGGTAACGAAAAAAACAAACCGGGAAATGAGCAACCCAAAGAAACGCTACAAGGATTAGGGTCTGGCGTTATTATTAGCGAAAAAGGCTATGTGCTTACCAACAATCATGTGATCCGAGAAGCCGATACGGTGATTGTGACTTTAGCAGATGGCCGTTCTGCGGATGGTAAAGTAGTCGGTACTGATCCCGATAGCGATCTGGCTGTATTAAAAATTAACCTGGACAAACTCCCCGTTATCACGCTGGGTTCTTCCCAAAAATTAAGAGCCGGTGATGTTGTACTTGCGATCGGAAATCCCTATGGTCTTGATAAAACCGTCACGCTAGGCATCATCAGCGCTACCGAACGCGCCGGCACAGATGTAGGTATTTTAGAAAATTTACTACAAACAGACGCCGCTATTAATCCAGGCAACTCTGGCGGCGCATTGATTAATTCATTTGGTCAAATTATTGGTATTAATACGGTTATCTATAGCCGTTCCGGCGGAAATCAAGGTATTGGTTTTGCGATCCCCATTGATCAAGCAACCGAAGTGATGAATAAACTCATCGAAGGAAAACCGATTATTCGCGGTTATTTGGGCATTATGATGCAGCCTATAAATAAAGAAATCCGCGGCTATATCGATTACAAAGAAGGCGATGGTGTTTATGTACGTGCCGTTGTACGTGGCAGCCCCGCACAAAAAGCGGGTTTATTACCTGGCGATGTGATTATTAAAATTAATAACACTGTCATTACAGATGAGCGCATGGCCTTACGTTTAGTCTCGGGATTAATACCCGGAAAAAATTACCCGCTGGAAATATTTCGCAAGGGTGAGTATTTGAGCTTTATCGTTACACCGAGCGAGCGAAAACCCGCACAACCAAAACGTAAAGAGTAGAGGCGCTGCCCCTTAGCAAAAAGCATCCAATCCCGTAATATATTTGCCCACAATGAGGTGATGAATATTGTCTGTCCCTTCATAGGTAAAGACAGATTCCAGGTTAATCATATGCCGAATAACCGCATATTCTGAGGTAATACCATTGGCGCCTAATAAATTTCTGGCCATTCGCGCAATTTTGAGAGCTTCACGACAAGCGTTAAGCTTCGCCAACGATACCATGGGATAAGTACATTGCCCTCTTTCTTTTAAACGACCCAATTGTAAATTCAAACAAAGTGCTTTTTGGATCTCTAAAAACATCGTCACCAAATCCTTTTGAACCAATTGAAACGATGCAAGTGGTCTATTAAATTGCATACGTTTTTTGCAATAACTTAAAGCGATTTCATAGCAGGCCATGGCAGAACCTATCGCTCCCCAGGCAATACCATATCGTGCCTCTGTTAAACAGTGTAGTGCTGCAACTAATCCAATCTCAGTGCCGGGTAGATAATGGCTTTCAGGTACAAAGCAATCTTTAAAAAATAACTCTGCTGAAATAGACGCGCGTAATGACATCTTTTTTTTAATTTCTTGTCTCGTACAACCTGGAAAATCTTTTTCGACAATAAAACCGCGAATCCCTTCCACGGTGTGTGCCCATATAATCGCACAATCTGCAATCGTACCATTGGTAACCCAGCGTTTAACGCCGTTTAACAACCAACCACCCGAAACTTTTTTGGCTTGTGTGCGAAGACTGCTCGGATCAGATCCCGCATCAGGCTCTGTTAAACCAAAACAACCTATTAACTTTCCTGCTGCCATTTTAGGTAAAAATTTTTGTTTTTGTGCCTCTGATCCAAATGTGAAAATGGGGAACATACATAAGGCATTTTGAACAGAAATAAAACTACGCAAGGCACTATCGCCCCGTTCTAATTCTTGACACACCAAACCATAAGCAATCGCACTTCTGCCAGAACCACCATACTCAATCGGCAGTTTAAGGCTGAGCAACCCTAATGCTGCACACTGTGGAATAAATTGTTGGGGAAATTGTGCAGTTTCATAAGCATCCGCCATAATAGGGATAACGTCTCGATCCACAAACCGACGCACTTCATCTCTTATTAAGCGTTCTTCTGGTGTAAAATCATCCTGGAGAAACAAAAAATCTTCCATAATTTTTCCAAAAAAGCGCTACGAATAACGAGGCTTAAGCTCTAAGAAAAAACAAGTTATTTTTCTCAGGGCCTTAAGGCGATAACGCCTTTAAACGCGTCTCGGCAATACGAGCAGCCGCTGATCCCGGATAACGACTTTTAATATCTGTAAAATACTTTCGAGCGGCCATTGGATCGCCTTTCTCATTTTCAATAATACCCAATTTCAATAAAGCATCCGGTACTTTGGGATTACCCGGAAATTGCGATGTAATATTAGAAAAAGCATCTGCTGCTTTGTCTAACAACGTTTTATTTGTGGGATTTTTTTGCCATTCAAGCATGTAGATTTCACCCACCCAATAGTGCGCATTGGCAGCATGTTCACCCGTTTTAAATCGTTCTAAATAATTTTGAAAAGCAGATGTCGCTTCGGTATACCGTTTTGTTCTAACCAAGTTGTATGCCGCTTCATAGGCCGATTTTTCAGTGTCATGCTCCGTCTCGCCTTTTTTATTCATAGCTGCATCTGAGAAATCAGAAGCTATCGGTTCTGCTGTCATTTTTTCTATCTTCTTTTCTGCAGATACAGCAGACACCGACGTTGTACCCGTTGGCACAATCGTGACAGAAGATTTTTTTGCGGCAGCACTAATTTTAGGCGATTGCAATTGCGTTACTCGTTTATCTAAATCACCATACAGATCTCGTTGGCTCTTTTTTAGCTGCTGAATTTCATGCTCTTGCGTCTCGACCAAGCCACGTAACTCACTTACTTCTTGTTTTAAAGTCTCTAAATGTTTCAAACTCAGTAAAGCAGCACGATCTTCAGCTGGAGCGTTCGTTGCGACCCTAGAGCCTGTCGCGCGATCTTCAGAAGATCGCGCGATCGGTGAAGGTACGAACTCTTCAGCATCATAAACAATGGGCTCTCCCGTTCGAGACTCAACAATTGCAAGCGCTTCCACAGAAAGTGATACACTAAAAGTTATTAAGCCTGCTAATGCCCAAACGGAATGCCAGTTCACGCTCTATTCTACCTCATAAATAATAACCGCACGGCGATTTTGACTCCAACTCGATTCATCATGTCCTGCAACAGCTGGCTTTTCTTTACCATAGCTCACGACACTAATTTGATCTTGTGGAACGCCTTTCAGCATCAGAATATTTGCTATCGCATTAGCCCTTCTTTCACCTAATGCAACGTTATACTCCCGACTACCTCGTTCATCCGTATGCCCTTCAACACGTACATGCATGCGTTTGTGATTAATTAAACGTTTCGCATGTGCATAGACAGACAAGACGTCTTTATCGAGTACATCAAAACTATCATAACCAAAATAATAGGTTCGCTTTGCTAACAAATCTTTTTCATGCGCCGGAGAAACATCCGAACCATAAAACCGCACGGTATCATTAACGCCGATAATATTGCCATCGGCATCGTAACCGCTACCTTTTTTAGCGCCACAACCCACTAATCCCAACAATAACAACGACGACAAAACAACTGAAGCGAACACTTTAACTTTAGTACGCATTACTCTCTCCTACAAACTTAAGGTCATTTAACAAAAGGGGACCAGGCAGGCTCTTGCACATTGCCTTGCCGAGAAGGTAAGCGAATCTTAACACGACCATCCAAAGACACCGCTCCTAACACACCTTGTTCCCCGACTGATGATCCATATATGACCATCATACCATTTGGCGCAAGATTTGGACAATCGCTGAGACTCGACTGCGTTAAAATTTTTAACTCCCCCGTATTTAAAGTCTGTACCGCAATGCTAAATAATCCAGATTCACCGCGATGCAACATTACTAATTTTTTATTGTCGGGTGTTAAAGAGGGCTTTGCATTGTAGTCACCCTTAAATGACAAGCGCTCAACTTTACGAGAATCCAATGCGACACGATAAATTTGCGGCTTTCCACCCCTGTTCGATGTAAATACGATTGAACGACCATCAGGTGCAAAACTGGGCTCGGTATCAATACTCGCTCCATCGGTTAAACGACTAAGTCGCTTACTGCGCACATCCATAGTGTAAATCTTGGGGCTCCCCTCTTTAGACAAAACCAAAGCCAAAGTTTGATTATCTGGAGACCACGTAGGCGCACCGTTAATCCCTGGAAATTGTGTTAGGCGTTCTACATGTCCACTCTTCACTTCTACAATATTAATCCCAGCTCTATTTTTTTCAAACGAAACAAAGGCTATCCTTTTCCCATCGGGTGACCAAGCAGGCGACATCAATGGATAAGCAGATCGATACAGCGGTTTTGGGTTAAATCCATCTGCATCTGCCACTTCAAGTGTATGTGTTGTTCCTTTAGATCCCTCTGTCACAGACACATAAGCAATCCGCGTTGAAAAAATACCCTTAATACCAATCAGTTTTTCAAAAATACAATCGCTGATATGATGCGCCAATGCACGAAAATCTTGCGACCGCACATTATCAAAATGCATGGCCAACAACGGTGAGCGCAGAGCGTCTTCCGATTTTTGTCGAATAATATCTAACAGTGCAAAACTGACAGTAAAAGTTGATCCGGTTTTTTTAATACGACCGACAACCAAATCTTCGATACCTAATCCTTGCCAATAAGCATACTGCACTTCATTTTGGTGTGTTGGAAATTCTTCAATCGATTGAAAACTCAAAGCCTTAAATTGCCCACTGTTTTCCAAATCTGATTTGATGATTTTGGAGAGATCCTCAACGCTATCAGAATAAGACCCTTCTACACCAAACGGCACAATAGCAATGGGTATCCCTGCAGCAACGCCACCTGTAATTTCTACATACAATCCGGCATTTGCAATGGATGTAATACACCAGATCAAAAGCCCCATGAAACAAAAAAAACCCATTTTAATACGCATTATTCCGAACCCTCGTCATTTCTTAAACCTAATTCAAAAGATTTGATCTGCTCTCTCACCATTGGATCTTCTGGCAACTCAAACGGCTCTGATTTGTAAACTGCTTTAATAGACAAATCATCATAAATGGCGTTCCCGCTACTTTGCAAAAGACGTACCTTAACGTTACCATCCGGCAAAACATTAATGGCCAATTTACAATACAAATCTGTCGCTAAACCAAAGGCTTCACGTTTATTGCTTTTAATTCTTTCTGCCCACATTCCCAAAACTTTTTGGACTTCGCTGGTAATGCGACCCTGACTTTCAACCGCAGCACGTTCAGCGATAATAGCCGCATCTTTTGCAGCCTTCGCCGCGGCAACCTGTTTTGCCTCGGTGGCTTTACGTTTAGCTTCACTTTTCTTTTTTTCTTCCTTCTCACGCTCTTGTCGCATTTGTTTCGCGCGATCTTGTTCTGCTTGACGTTGATCATCTAATGCAGCCAATTTTTTCTTTTCTGCTTCTTTCTCTCGCTTTAAGTCTTCGAGTTGTTTCTGTTCTTTTTCTTTAAAAATTTTGATTTCAGCTAAACGCTCTTGCTCTTGCTGCTTTGCAATCACCATATCTTTTTTTAATTGGTCCAATTTAACCTGTTCTTGTTCACGGGCATGCTTCAGCTGTTCTAGCTTTTGAGTCAACTGTTTTTCTCTGAGAGCTTGTTCTTGGCTATCTTGTTTTTCAGCTGTTTTGAGTCTTCTAACCTCTTCATCGACTTTTGTTTGATCAACAATTGTCGCTTGTACAATTTCACCTGGTTTTGCAGGCAATTGATTGTCGTTGTAACTCGCTTCGAGACTAAAAATAAAAAAAACTAATAAAAGAACATGCATCAAAACAGAGGCTAAAAAATATGGCGTATAATGTGCTGGAGACAACTCTATCGACCCATTATGCAGCAGCGCCCATCTTTTCATAACAACCCTATTCCTCCGTATGCTCGGTCATTAATCCTACTTTAGAAACACCCGCACGTTTTAACAACACCATCGCATTCATCACTTTGCCATAATCAACATTCTTATCACCCCGAACCAAAACAGAACGAGTGGGATCTACTTGAATGCTTGCCGCTACTTTAATCGCCAAATCCCCCGGCTGTATCGATTCTTTGGATTGGTCTAAAAATAAATGACCCGATGCATCAACCGACACAACAATGGGCGGTTTTTGATCTTGTGGAAGTGGCTCTGCTTTCGCTTGTGGCAAATGCACTTGTACACCTTGCGTTAAGAGTGGGGCTGTCACCATAAAAATAACCAACAGCACCAACATAACATCCACATACGGAACAATGTTGATCTCGGATACAAGTCTTCGCTTAGTATGTTTACGCATCATTTTCCGTATAGTTTTCGACACCATATGAATTCAGTGAAGATGTAGGAAGCGTATAAGCCTGTCTATGTAAAATGCTCGTAAATTCTTCAAAAAAAGTCTCGTAACGGTTCACCAACCCTTGCAATCGATTAGAATATCGGTTGTAGGCAATAACCGCAGGAATAGCGGCAAACAATCCCATCGCTGTCGCAACCAATGCTTCCGATATTCCCGGTGCTACCATAGAAAGTGTAGCCTGTTGCACACTGCCCAGCGCTCTAAAAGAATTCATAATTCCCCACACAGTACCAAACAATCCAATATAGGGACTGACTGATCCAACGGTTGCTAAAAAAGGCAAGTGCATTTCTAAACGTTCAACTTCTCTGGCCATCGCCACCCGCATCGCGCGCTGTGAGCCTTCCATCACAGCAGCCGGCTGAATACCTGTTTGTTTTCTCAGGCGCACAAATTCTTTAAAACCCGCCAAAAAAATACTTTCGGATCCGCTCACTTCATGATGTCCGCGTTTACCTGCCGAAAATTGTTGATAAAGCTTCGTCAATTCTATGCCAGACCAAAAGGTATCTTCAAAACCATCGACGGTTTTAAGCGCATAGCCAAATAATTTCCATCGCTGAAAAATAAGCGTCCAAGAAACCAAAGACACTGCCAATAATAGCAGCATCACGATTTTTACCAATAAACTGGCGCCTAAAAACAAACCTATTAACGACTGATCAGGTGTCATTACTTTATCCCCTGCTTAGCTTTACAATCAAATTTCTACGGGTGAATTGTCTTCAGCATCAATCGCCACTTCAAGGCTTTCGACCTCGTCTATGCGTTGAATGCCGACTAATTTTTCACCTTCACCTAAATTGATCAAGCGTACACCCTGCGTATTGCGACCTACAACTGAAATCTCTTCCACACGGGTACGCACCAAGGTTCCGCCATCACTTATCAGCATCAGTTCATCATTATTAAAGACTTGAACTGCGCCAACAACATGACCATTACGCTCGCTCGTCTGGATCGCAATAACCCCTTGTCCGCCACGCCCTTTCGCAGAAAACTCTTCCACTTCTGTTCGTTTTCCATACCCTTTTTGGGTTGCAATTAAAATAGCACCTTCGGGCTTTAAAACAATTAAAGAAATCATCTGTTGCCCAGATTGCAATCGAATACCGCGCACGCCGCGTGCAGTACGCCCCATCGTTCTCACATCTGTTTCGGAAAAACGAACGGCTTTACCGGTATCCGCAAACAACATCACATCTCTAGCACCATCAGTAATATCCACGCCAATCAAGGTGTCTCCCTCATCTAATTCTAGCGCGATAATGCCGCTGGATCGGGGTCGCATAAACTCGGTTAACGCAACCTTTTTGACCGTACCATTGGCTGTTGCCATAAAGACCATTTTATCTTCTGTATAGGCGCGAACCGGCAATAAAGCGCTGATGCGCTCGTTTGGTTGTAAGGGCAACAAATTAACAATGGGGCGCCCCTGAGAAGTGCGGCTTGCCACGGGGATTTCATAGACCTTCATCCAATACACTTTCCCAAGACTAGAAAAGCATAAAACCGTATCATGTGTACTCGCGATTAATAAGCGCACCACATAATCTTCTTCTTTCACTTTGGTTGCAGCTTTTCCCTTACCACCACGCCGTTGCGCTTGATAGCTACTTAAAGGTTGTGCTTTAACGTATCCACCATGCGACAAGGTTACAACTCTATCTTCTTCTGTAATGAGATCTTCTGTAGAGAGGTCGAGATGATCGCTTAAAATTTCAGTTCGACGCTTATCCCCAAATTCTTGTTTGATCTGTAAAAGTTCATCGCGGATCACAGTCATTAATCGGGTTTGATTTGACAAGATATCCAATAAATCTTGGATATTAAGAATAATGCTCTTAAATTCTTCTAAAATTTTATCCTGTTCAAGGCCCGTTAAACGATGCAATCTTAAATCCAAAATCGCTTGCGCTTGTATAGCCGATAATCGATAGCCTTTTTCCTGCAAGCCAAATTCAACCTGAAGATCTTCAGGGCGACACACATCCGCACCCGCACGTTGCAACATATCTGCGACAATACCAGGTGCCCACATTCGCCCCATTAAACCTGCTTTTGCTTCAGTGGGTGTGGGAGACGCTTTAATCAACTGTATGACCGGATCAATATTAGCTAAAGCGATCCCTAACCCTTCTAATACATGCGCACGATCACGTGATTTTCGCAATTCAAATGCCGTACGACGCGAAACCACTTGACGCCGATGTTTTAAAAATTCAACCAATAAGTCTCGTAAATTCAAAATGCGCGGTTGTCCGTCAACCAACGCAACCATATTAATACCAAACACGGTTTGTAACTGTGTTTGGGTATAAAGATTATTAATGGTGATATCGGCTGCTTCTCCACGACGGAGCTCAATCACCATACGCATCCCATCTTTATCGGATTCATCGCGCAACGCGGTAATGCCATCTATCTTTTTATCTTTCACTAATTCTGCAATTTTTTCAATCAATCGCGCTTTATTAACTTGAAAAGGCAATTCAGTCACAATAATCGACTGTTTTTGAGATTTCTCATCGGTCTCGATTGAAATGCGTGCCCGAACATGTACACGCCCACGTCCCGTACGATAGCCTTCTATAATACCCGCCCGCCCATTAATAATCCCCGCGGTTGGAAAATCCGGACCCGGAATAATTTTCATTAATGCATCGACACTTAAATCAGGATTTTCAATCAACTGCAAACACGCATCGATGACTTCAGTCAGATTATGCGGAGGAATATTCGTCGCCATACCCACTGCAATACCGGAACTACCATTTACCAATAAATTAGGAAATGCGGCCGGCAATACCATTGGCATCATCTCGGACTCGTCATAATTAGGAACAAAATCCACCGTTTCTTTATCGAGATCCGCTAATAAGGATTGTGCAATTTTAGCCATACGGACTTCTGTATAACGCATGGCAGCCGGTGGATCGCCATCAACAGAGCCAAAGTTACCCTGACCATCGATTAACATATATCGCAGCGAAAAAGGCTGCGCCATTCGCACAATCGTGTCGTAAACAGCGGACTCTCCGTGCGGATGATACTTACCAATCACATCACCCACAACACGCGCGGATTTTTTATAGGGTTTGTTCCACTCATTGCCCAATTCACGCATGGCATATAACACCCGCCGATGCACGGGCTTTAAACCATCACGAACGTCAGGTAATGCTCGCCCAACGATAATACTCATGGCATAATCCAGGTATGACTGTTTTAGCTCATTTTCTATGCTAACGGGGGTAATTTCTCTGGCAAGATCTGCCATGGAACAACTCCTAAATACTTGTTTTACAGGGCGGGATTGTACCACGTTCCTCTTAAAAACTCACCTGTTCTTGACTAGAAAATTTAGAAATGATATGATATTTTTCTAACTTTATAATGAATTATCCGTAGGGGAGGACCGCCGTGTCCGCCCTTGTTTGATTGATAAGGTATTAAGCTAAGGATTAACAATGACGCTTTCAAGTCTCATAAAACAACGGTGCCAACAGGCTTTAGCCCAAGCTTTTCCGGCAAAGGTCGCGGAAATTGACTTTGCCATGCTCGACATTACCGAAGCCACTCAACCAAAATTTGGGCACTACCAATTCAACAGTGCAATGAAGTTAAGCAAAATTTTGGGCGAAAATCCGAGACAAATCGCCGAAAAAATGGTTAAAGCACTTAACGCTCTGTCTGACGGGTCGACACGGAGGTCAACCCCTACATTTTCAAAAATTGAAATCGCAGGTCCCGGGTTTATTAATTTTAGTTTTAACTCCAACTTTATTGCAAACACCCTTCAAGCACAATGCAGAGATCCACATTTAGGTGTATCTCCCCCTCAAAAATCTTTAAAAGTCATACTCGATTTTTCTTCTCCCAACATTGCCAAAGAAATGCATGTCGGACATTTACGCTCGACCATTATTGGAGATTGCCTTAGCAAAATTTTAGCCTTTATGGGGCACAACGTCCTTTGTTTAAACCATGTGGGCGATTGGGGTACACAATTTGGCATGTTAATCGCCTATTTAAAAGAAACACTCCCTGCTATTACAAATCCCATTCCGCCTAATGTCGATTTAGGATCGCTGGCTACTTGGTATCAAGCCTCCAAAAAGCGATTCGATGAAGATCCTGTCTTTAAAAAACAAGCGCAGCAAGAAGTCGTTGCCTTGCAAAGCGGCGAAGAGACCTCTAAACGAGCTTGGGAACATATCTGCACCATTTCTCGTACCGCATACCAACACATTTATGATTTACTAGATATTCGTCTTATTGAAAGAGGCGAGTCTTTTTATAATCCATTGCTAGCATCTGTGATCCAACAGTTAGAAAAAAAAGGGCTTTTAATGCACTCCGAAGGTGCGAAATGCATTTACCTCGACGGTTTTACAAATCGTGAAGGCGACCCCCTGCCCCTCATTTTACAAAAATCCGATGGCGGGTATAACTATGCAACGACCGATATGGCTGCATTACAGCATCGCATTCAAAACGAACAGGGTGATTGGCTTATTTACATTACCGATGCGGGACAAGCTCTTCACTTTCAAATGGTGTTTGCAGCAGGCGAAAAGACCGGCATTTTTGATCCCAAAAAAGTTCGAATTGATCATGTGCCTTTTGGATTGGTTTTAAAACCCGATGGCAAAAAATTTCAAACCCGTTCAGGCAAAACAGAACGTCTGATTGATCTTCTGCATACGGCAATAGAACACGCTAAACAAAAGCTAAAGGAACATAATCCGGATATCTCTGACTCCGAACTAGAAGCCTCTGCCAAAGTACTTGGTATCAACGCAATTAAATATGCCGACCTGTCGTGTCATCGTTTAAGCGATTACGTCTTTAGTTACGATAAAATGTTACAGTTTGAAGGAAACACTGCAGCATTTTTACTATACGCTTATGTTCGAATACAAAGCATTCAACGCAAAGTCAATGTCGACATTGCAAACTTACTCGCAAATCATACTCCCCTGATATTAGAGGACCCCACAGAAATTGCTTTGGGACTTTTGGTTTGTCAATTTAATGAAGCCTTAGAAAACTGTGCACGCGAGCTATTACCCAATCGTTTAACCGATTATTTATATCGTCTGGCTGAAAAATTTCAT
This sequence comes from Gammaproteobacteria bacterium, assembly GCA_035443705.1. GTDB lineage: Bacteria > Pseudomonadota > Gammaproteobacteria > UBA6186 > Azoamicaceae > CADEGZ01. Next base: position 20,083 of record DAORSV010000006.1, on the reverse strand, counting down.
GCGTTTTTCCATCAATGTCGTGTAGAAGGAACACCCAACCAAAACAGTCGATTACTGTTATGTTTTGCAACTGCACAAGTCTTAGGTCAAGGATTATTGTTGTTGGGCCTAAAACCGTTAGAACGAATGTAGGAGAATCAATATGAATTTTCAACTACGAATGTTAATCGCCGCTCCTATTATGATTGCTGCAATATGCGCACGCCCCTCGTATGCATTAGAAACTGATAGCGAAAGTGCTTATCAAAAAGGTTTAGCGCTTTACTCAAAGTCTGGAATAGAAAAAAACAGTGTCACTGCTGCTGTCTATTTTAAAGAAGCGGCCGAACAAGGTCATCTGGATGCGGCTTTTAGTTTAGGCGTGCTTTATCAAAATGGCGAAGGCGTGCCTACAAGCAGCCAGGAAGCTATAAAGTGGTATACAAAAGCCGCCGATCAAAATCATGCCAAGGCACAATTTAACTTAGGTTTTTTATTATATGAAGGTATTGGGACAGAGCGTAATGTCACCACTGGATTTAGCTGGCTCCAAAAAGCCGCAGACCAAGACAATGCCAAAGCCCAATACAAAATCGGTTGCGCTTACTTATCTGGCAAGGGAGTTTCGAAAGATCTTGATTTAGCGATTAAATGGCTAAGTAAATCCGCCGAACAAGGTGATAAAGATGCCATTCATACATTGGGACTGGCGCGTGAAATGCATGCACAAAAACATTGAAGTAACCGAACTCGATAAATTCGATGCCATGGCCGCCGAGTGGTGGGATCCAAAAGGCAAATGCAGCCCCTTACATGCATTAAATCCTACGCGTCTTCAGTTTATCGTTGACCGCTATTCTCTTTTGCAAAAAAATGTTTTAGATATCGGGTGTGGTGGTGGAATATTGTCCGAGAGTTTATTCAAACGCGGTGCCTATGTTACGGGTATAGATGCAAGCTCTGCTGTTTTAAAAGTCGCAACGCTACATGCGATGGAGATTAAACAACAGGAAAATAATTTACATAACCCAAGCACAAATACATTGAATTATATTCATACCACAGCAGAAGAATATGCCACAACACATCCAAATAGCTTTGATGCTGTAACCTGCTTGGAGCTTTTAGAACATGTGCCCGATCCCTTGTTGCTCATTAAAGCGGCAGCAACCTTGGTAAAACCCGGCGGTCATTTATTTTTTTCAACGTTAAATCGCACACCAAAATCCTATTTGTTTTCCGTTTTAGGCGCAGAATATTTGCTAAAACTTTTACCACGTGGTACACATCAATACGAAAAATTTATTCGACCCGCAGAGCTAGAGCAGTGGCTAAGACAAGCAGGGCTTCGCTTGAAAGAACTCGCCGGATTGCAGTATAATCCCATCACACATAAAACGTATTTAAACGATGATGTGTCTGTTAATTATCTTGCACATGTTGTCAAGGAATCGTAAGGCCAGAAGGTACACGAAACTAATAGGATGATACCATGACGATTTTATTTGATCTCGATGGCACACTTGTCGATACAGCACCGGATTTTATACACGCACTAAATGTCGTACGGGCTGAAATAAATATGCTGCCTTTGAAACCTTCAAATCAAACTTCCATTCGTATGGTTGAAGTCGCAGTTACAGAGGGGCTTGCAGGTTTGGTTGCAGCAGGACTTAAGGTCAAAGCCGAACATCCAGAAAGTCCTTTATTGCAAAAGCGTCTGCTACACGCTTATCAAAAAAATTTAGGGCTGTATTCAACGTTGTTTCCGGGAATTGAAGCGCTATTGAAAACGCTAGAACAACGACACATTCCTTGGGGAGTGGTGACCAATAAACCCGCCCAGCAAACCCACCCACTTATGGATAGATTAGGGCTATCGCATCGCGCGGCTTGTATTGTCAGTGGCGATACCACACCATACGCTAAACCACATCCAGAGCCTTTGTTTTATGCCTGCCGCCAAATCGGTGTTTCGCCAATAGAGTGCCTCTATATCGGCGATGCCGAACGCGATATCATTGCCGGAAATGCAGCCGGGATGACGACTATCGCCGCGTTATTTGGCTATATCGAAGACATTACACTCGCAAAAAACTGGGGTGCACATCATTACATTCATCATGCAGACGAAATCTTGCCCTGGTTTGAAACATGGGAACGCTTAAAAAATCCACATGAAATAAAGTCCTCTTTTGAGCAAGGTATTGTTTGAGCACAAAACGCGCTGCTAACACATTCTTAGAAAATGCTTACCAAAAATGCGAAATACTTGCTCTCACGCACTATGAAAATTTTCCGGTTGCATCCCGCTTTTTACCAAAAAAAATTCGTCGCCCTATTGCCGTTATTTATGCTTTTGCAAGAGAAGCGGACGACATTGCCGATGAAGGTGATTTCACAATAGCGTCTCGTCTAGAGCAACTCGAGCATTATGAAAAAAATCTAGAAAAAATAACCCAAGGCATAGTGCCTTCTCATCCTGTTTTTATTGCACTCAATGATGTTCTCAAAAAACATCCTACACTTCCCATCTCGCTTTTTTTTAATCTCCTCACGGCTTTTAAACAAGATGTTATAAAAAAAGAATATAACGATTTTGAAGAAGTCTTAAACTACTGTAAATATTCTGCAAATCCTGTTGGCAGATTGCTGCTCTATCTCACAAACAATGCATCAACAGAAAACTTAAGCTATTCTGACGATATCTGTACCGCACTACAGCTCATTAATTTTCTGCAAGATTTAGATTCTGATTTAACACTTCGTGATCGCTGTTATTTGCCAATCGACGAAATGCATGCAATGCATATTTCCAAAGAAGATTTCAAAACACACCAACAGTCTGCTGCAATGCAAAACTTTATAATAACCCAGCTCCTCCGAACAGAGCGCTTATTACAAAACGGCTCGCCTCTTGGAAAAAACTTAAGCGGTTTATTTGGATTTGAGATCCGGATCATTATCAATGCAGCCAATACTATCGTTCAACAGTTAAAAAAGAGACGGTGTATATACGACCGCCCCACGCTCAAGCGTTGGCATTGGCCTAAGGTCTTGCTCACCGCTTTAAAATAAGGCAGAATGCGAGACTGACGTGCTTTTCATGCTTAACTTCACTTTTTAAAAGGGGCAATTGCAATGTTATTCGGCCGATTTTACGCATTTGGTTATCGATTTAGTCGCTTTACCTCTATTAAAACGGGTATTCGAAACTTGAAATTACAACCATTGGAGAATTTATCATGCGTAACAGAGCAAGAACAAAGTCAAACAACTTAAACCGATCTTCTAAAAATAAGATCCTGTCCCTTGTCCTCGCCTTCCTTGTAAGCTTCGTCACCTGCCTAGATATCTCAATCGCCGAGTCTCTTACTCAAAAAACAATCGGCATTAGCCAAATCGTAGAGCACCCTGCGCTCGACTCTGTACGCGAAAGTATGCTGGCCGCTTTAAAAGCAGAAGGATACGAAGCGGGAAAAAATTTAAAAGTGATATACGATAATGCACAAGGTAATATTGTTACTTCAACACAAATCGCCAATAAATTAATGAGTTCGAAGATTAATCTGGCGGTTGGCATTTCTACACCCTCTGCACAAACCTTGTTCTACGAAGCCAAAAAACACGGCTCAAAAATTCCTATCGTATTTAGCGCAGTGAGCGATCCTAAAGCAGCGGGCTTAGAATCTTGTAACGACTTTCCTATAACGGGTGTTACAGATACAGCCCATCTAGAGGGGCTGCTTGAACTGATAAAATCTTTAATGCCACAGTTAAAAACACTGGGATTAATGTATAATGCGGCAGAAACAAATTCTGTTTCGACCATTGGCCGTTTAAAAATATTATTAAAGAAAAATGACATTCGTTTTGTTGAAGTCACTGTTAATAAAACGCAAGATGTTGCAGATGCGACAAAAAGTTTGATCGGCAAAGTGGATGCACTCTACTTTCCACAGGATAATACACTTGTATCTGCTATCCAAACCATTGTTAACATTGCCTCACAATCGTCACCGACACTTCCGATCATTCTGCCTATTTTCACCAGTGATCCTTTGTTGGTTCAAAGCGGTGTCTTAGCCGCAGTGGGGTATGATTATCAGGACATTGGGCGCGAAACTGGCATAATAGTCGCGAAAATTCTAAAGGGAGAAAACCCAAAAAATATGCCAACACACAATCCCAGTACGCTTAAAGCGTTTATTAACAGTTCGCTTGCAAAACGCTTAGGATTAGCGATTCCTTCAAAATTAGCATTTTCTGAAATCCAAGTTACAAAGGATAGACCTTAACTTTATACTTGCCCTAATCTTGTGCTAAACAGGCTATTTTAGAGCAATTCTTTCTGGAAATTCACACTTGAATGCACTAAGCTAAGATAATATGCAAGCACATTTATGAATAACTACAAAACAGGAGTAGTTCTATGTCAACCCAAAACGAACCACGCCCACAAACGGATTCGCATACCAGAGAAAAATTGCTAAAAGCGTTATATCTCGTTTTATTCTATTTTGTTGGTTATGTCGTTTGGATTTTAACCGTCGCCATTTCAGTTTTTCAATTTTTCTACAGTATTTTTCTAAAACACCCGAATCAAAATTTATTGGATTTTGGAAAAAGTCTGAATCAGTATCTGTATGAGATAGTACGCTTTATCTCGTTTAATACAGACACAAAGCCTTACCCATTTTCACCCTGGCCAAGCAGTGATAAAATCAACTAACACCTTGCAAATATTGTCGACCCTTGTTAGGGTAAGACGATGGATGATTCAGACAAATATTGCCGAGAAAAAACCGCCAAAAGTGGTTCTAGCTTCTATTACAGCTTTCTCTTTTTACCTACTGAGCAAAAAAAAGCCATTATGGCGGTCTATGCCTTTTGCAGAGAAGTCGATGATATAGTGGATGAATGTACAGACAAAGAAATTGCACAAAAAAAACTTGCTTGGTGGCATACGGAAATCGACCGTGTTTTTACAGATCAACCGCAACACCCCGTCGGAAAAGCACTCGCACAGATTAAAGATCGCTTTTCGCTTAAAAAACATTTATTCGAAGAAATCTTGCAGGGTATGAGCATGGATCTCTCTTATCAGGGATACCAAACTTTTGAAGATTTGCGACTGTATTGCCATTGTGTCGCCAGTGCACCCGGGCTATTAGCCGCCGAAATTTTTGGATATACAAATCCCAACACGCTAGAATACGCCAAAAATCTAGGGATCGCTTTTCAATTAGTCAATATTATTCGAGACGTAGGCGAAGATGCAAATCGCTGCAGAATTTATTTACCCGAAGATGAACTGGCCAAGTTTTCACTCACACCCCAAGATATTTTAGAAAAAAAATACACCCAAAATTTTCAAGATTTAATGGCGTACCAAGCAACACGCGCGCGATCCTATTATGAAAAAGCTTTACTCACCTTACCTGAAGCGGATAAATATGATCAGCGGTGTGGACTGATTATGGCTGCAATCTATTTTGTACTTCTTAGTGAAATTGAAAAATTACATTTTAAAATTTTAGATCAACGCGTCAGCTTAACACCCTTACGTAAGCTTTGGATTGCATGGAAAACCCAAAGAACCCTGAAGCCCTCTAAAAAAAATACACATGTTTAAATTATCTGAAGAAAAAATGGCGTCGACCTCGGCATCTACGCTCGTTGTTGGCGCCGGCTGGGCAGGACTCGCCGCAGCACTCACACTCACCCGACAAGGGCATCAAGTCGTTTTATTAGAAGCAGCCCCACAAGCAGGCGGCCGGGCACGCGGCATTCCATTTGGATCTTATACGGTTGATAATGGACAACATTTATTCATGGGCGCTTACACAGAAACCTTAATGCTCTTAAAATGGTTAAATATTTCAGAAGATGCTGTGTTCGATCGAAAACCCTTTGAATGGTTCATGCTTAATCAAAAAAACACTCAAAAATCTATTCATCTAACAGCACCATCGTCTGTATCACTATTAAAACAGCTACTCAGTTTTTCAAAAATCCAGGGCTTTTCATTGAAAGAACGTTTAAGAGCAATCGCGTTTTACCGTACAATTTATCATAAAAACTTTCATCTCTCTCAAGATATCTCTGTATACGAACTATTGCTGCGTTTTAAGCAACCGATTTCTCTCATCGAAAAATTATGGGGACCCATGGCACTTGCTGCTTTAAGCACGCCTATTCATCAAGCTTCCGCACAAGTATTCGTGAAAATCCTACGCGACATCTTCAAGCAAAACATTAAACAGGGTAATACGAAATCTCCTTCCGATTGGTTATTCTCTAAAGTTGATCTCAGCACATTGTTGCCCAATCTAATCATCAAATATATTAAAGAAAAAGGTGGTTCCATTTTTTATAATCAACGCATACAAGAGTTGATCATTGAAAATAACGAATGCACGGGCGTTCAAACCGCAATACGCACATTTTATGCAAAGCACATTATATTAGCAACACCACCGCATGTTTCAGCAAAATTACTCCTATCGAATTCAGAATCTACGGATCTCTGTAAAGAATTAATAACCAATTTATTAAAATTTCATTACCAGCCAATTAGCACTGTCTATTTACGCTACGCTAACGAGATCAATCTTATAAAGCCTATGATAGGCTTTATAAATTCAACCCTACATTGGATGTTTGACCGACGCTTTGCGGGACAACCCGATGTATTAAGCATTGTTATCAGCAGTAGCGGTGCTCATAGTTTACTGTCTCATGCTGAATTAGTCGCAAAAATTCAACAAGAGCTCGAAAGCACATGCACCAATCTTCAAGTATTCCCAACACTTCATACAGCACCGCTCGATTATCGTGTTGTAACAGAAAAACGTGCTGCTTTCTCATGTGATATTGGGATCAATGATTACCGACCCCGAACTTCCACCCCTCTTGTTAACCTTTGGCTTGCAGGTGACTATATCGAACCTTGCTACCCTGCAACACTCGAAGGCGCAATCCGGAGTGGCATAAAAGCAGCACAACTGATACTATCTAAAGATGCGCTATTTGCTTAATGTTTTTTCTTTAGATGACAGAGCTTCTCTATTGCTCAAGTTATTGCAAAAACTCCTTATTGTTATTGTAATTTATTTTTCTAACACGGTTTTTGCAATCGAAACCAATTTTCCGGATATGGGAGAATCCTCCGAAACCATTCTAGAAGCTAAAAACCAGCGGGTCATTGGCAATATGATTATGCAAAAAATCCATGGGAGCGATTTTTTGGTTGCAGATCCCATCGTTAACGAATATTTGCATGGCATAGCTGGACACTTTACGTCTCAACCCCATCTTCGTCACATCAATCTCGATATTTTCGGCGTCAACACACCGGAATTTAATGCTTTTGCATTTTTTGGTGGACACATTGCTGTTCACAGTGGTTTGATTTTAGGTGTAAATAACGAAAGCGAATTAGTCGCTGTGCTCGCGCATGAAACAGCCCATATCTCACAAAGGCATTTAGCACGCATCATGGATGCCAGTCGTCAGATGATGCCATTAACTGCTGCAGAAATTCTAGCGGCTATCGCAGTCGGCGCCTTGGGCGCGCCCGAAGCGGGCATACATTTAGCAACTGCTGCCATGGCGGGCCACATGCAGAGCATGATTAATTTTACGCGAGAACATGAAAAAGAAGCCGACCGTGTGGGTATACAAATGCTCTCTCAAACAGAATTTGACCCCAATGCCATGGCGAGTGTTTTTCAATGCATGAAAAAAAATAGCCAATATCAAACAAGACCGCCCGAATACTTACTCACGCACCCTGTGTTTGATTCACGTATCGCCGATGCCCAAAACCGCGCTGCCACATTTAAACAGAAACAAGCAACCGATAGCCTCTCTTTCCATTTGGTTCGTGCACGTCTTGAAATCGCTATGGAAGAAAGTACGCACAAAAAAATACATCGCCTCAAAGAAAAGCTAGACAGCGGCCGGTATCAAAACAAAATAGCCGCAGAATATGCTTATGCACTTTCTTTACTGAAAAGCCCCAAACAAACAAACACAGGCTTAACGCGCTTACAAAACCTGAATACTCAAAATCCACATCAATGGATGCTTGAGCTCGGCCTTGCAGAAGCAGAACACATCACGGGCCAACTCGACGCTGCTCTCAATCGCACAAAACGTTTAATGGAAGCTTATCCCTCTAATTATGCAATTGTCCTACAACACATAACACTCCTATTGCAAAATAAACAACCTGAAGTTGCTGTCAAATTACTTGTTGCGCAACGCCAAATGCACTTTAACGATCCGACGTTGCATCAAATGTTAGCGCGTGCTTATAGCTTATCTCACCAACCAACCGATCTGCATCGCTCACAAGCCGAATGGCATTTTGCAAGAGGCGAGTTTAAAGACGCTTTTAAACAATTGGATTTGGCTTTGGAATATGCGCAAAATAAAAAATCTGTTTTAAGTAAAATTCATCAGCGCAAAGAAGCGATGCAAGCAACCATAGAAGAACAGGAAGATTTAAAATTATAGGAAGGTGCGCGAAATAGCTTCCTCAATGATCGTAGTCATTTCCCCATTCTAAAGGTGCATCGATATCGTGCGATTGCACACCCATAGCACGCTCTTCTTCTATTTTTAAGTCAATCGTACTTCCCGTTGGCATAAATATTTTGCCATAAAACGGCAAAGCAACTAAAATTATGCCTAAAAATACATAAATAATCGGCCTTTCTAAGGGGACGAATTTTGGATTCAACCGATTTGCTCTAAATAAAGAAAATGCCATGATAAATAAAAAACACCCAACAACAATGCTAACAAAGTGCAGCAACCGTGTTACCGCATCAGTTCCGACAACCAGTGAATCTGCAATACTCGCTAGGCTTGGCTGTTCTGTTGCAAAAACACTGTCTAATATTAATAAAAACATCAGTAATAATGCTGTTTTTTTTATATTTACAACTTTCATGCCATAAATCCTCTACGTTGCAAGATATAAACTTAAATATTTATCAAACGATAAAGTGTCTGTACTCTCTAGTTCCTTTTGAGCCACAAAAGAATTCTGAACCAATGTGTTGTAAGCCTTAAGCTCTGAAGGAAGCATTTGTTGATTTCGAAAATACTGCTGGTGCTTTACAGACCAATGGCTCGCAAAATCAAAATAAGATCTCCCCTCTGCTTTCATCTCTTTTAATACCTGCGCAGACGGCAAAGTATCGGGCTCTAAAACCCGTTTTTTTGCAATCTGACATGCATTTGTAAAGGCTTGAGATCCATAAGCCTTGTCCAATAATACTGCTACAGCTTCTATTGATGTCAATAATTCCATAGCCCAATCCACTAATTCACGAGGCTTGCCGTGTCCGTCAAGAAGACTCAACTTTGGTTGACGACCACGTTCTACAACCTGGCTATGATTGTACTCAATTTGCTGGTCTTCTGCATCTGTTAATAATGGACTATCACTTAATAAACAATAGATTAAAAAAGCATCTAATAGATAAACCATGTCCTGTTCTATACCTATCGGTACAAACGGATTAATATCCAAAGCGCGCACTTCGATATATTCTATCCCATCGCGTAAAATCGCAGACATCATTCGCTCTTCGCGACCAGAAACACGTTTGGGGCGCACTAATGCATAATGTTCATTTTCAATTTGAAACACGCAATCGCTGAGTTGATTATATTCACCGTCTTTAAAAACACCTATTCGACGATATTGTGGTACGGATGTATGTACCGCCTTTCGCATTGTTTCCAAAAATGTTGAAAACGTATTATACGAAATTTTATCCTTCATTTCCTCTCGATTATGATACCCTAAATCACTCAACCGTAATGAGGTAGCAAAAGATCCCACATAGGTATCCGAACCATGCACTTCTAAATCCGGTTGATGCTCTGCAAAAAAAGAAGTCGATACCGCAGGTGATGCACCAAACAATAAGGGTAGCAACCAACCAAATCGCAAACTGTTTCGAATCAGGCCAAGATATTGTTCTGATATAAATAACTGTTTTTTCAAGGATGAGCCTGAATGTGCATAATACTTCTGCCAAAAATTATCCGACAACGAAAAATTATAATGAATACCTGAAATCGTTTGCATAATTCGACCATAACGAAACGCTAAACCACGTCTGTAAATATGCTTAAGCCGTCCAAGATTGGAAGAACCATATTCAGCAATCGGAATTTCTGTTTCTTTAGGGAGCGTACACGGCATACTTGCAGACCATAATAATTCATCTTTTAAGTTCTGATTGGTATATAGATGTAAAGCGTTGAGTATGTCGTAAGGCGCATTCAAATTTTCAGTGGGTGGTGTAATAAATTCTAATAAGGCCTCCGAAAAATCGGTGGTAATCATAGGGTGAGTTAAGCTAGATCCCAATGTTTTAGGATGTGGTTTGGTACTAATAAGTCCCTGCTTATTTACCCTTAAACACTCTTTTTCAAACCCACGTTTTATCCCCGATAAACTCTGAAGCCAATCAGGAGATTCTAACATTTGTAATCGTTTTAAAAAAAAAGAATTCATCTTGCAACAAGCGTTCTTTTTTGTACTGCATGCAACACATCCGGATGTTCTCTACAGGTTTTATCGTGTTTCATTCTTTGTAAAAAGCTCCAATCAATATGCACGGCGCGCGTAAAATGCGTTACTGAATCAACATCCCGTGTAAATAAACCATACCAACCATGTAAATATTCAGGGTAGCCCCAGGTCTCGTCTGCTTGTTCTGCAATTTGAATCAGGTTGATAGCCCCTAAAACATCACCGCGCTCGAACATCCAAAGCGAGTATCCCACAAAGGCATAGGCTACATCATACCCTTTTAAAGGCCTTGGGCCAAGACTGCCTAATAAAACAAGATTGTCTTCTAATCTAATATCCCGTATTAACCAATTAATTTGCCGCTCTTGAGCAACGGCAACTGCAAAGCGCATTAAATACCACCAACGGTACTCCTCGTGCTTTCTAAAGGTGTTATGAGATAAACAATGTACAAGTAAGTCATACAGCCCATTATAATCACTTTTTCTGCGCAGACGCCCGATCGCACAGCAAACAACCGTAAATGAGCGCATCAGTAGCCGACCTATAACAGGAAGCTTAATGCCATAACTTAAAAATTCAGTCACAACGCCTACAATACCCGACAATGGCAAATATTGAGTTCGATTCTGAATAAGGTCTTTGTATGTTCTACGGTCTTTTGTTTCTTCATTCATAAAAAAGTTATCGGCCATAGGCATCGACCCATGAACGGCTTAGAAAACGGAACATATGAACAGGCTATTTTTTTTGACTTTTTTTATTGATTTTTTGGCGGAATCCTGATATTTTGCTCCGTTAAAGGCATTGCGCAAAAGTAACTTTCTCTATTTCAGCGAGGTATTTTTGGGCACAGCAAGCTGAAGGGGATGCTAGTGCGTGTATGGGTTGATGCAGATGCTTGTCCAAATGCCATTAAGGAAATTTTATTTCGAGCAGCGATGCGCACAAAAACTGTGGTTACTTTAGTATCAAACAATTTTCTAAGTACTCCTGTATCTCCTTTTATTCAAAAGATGCAAGTACCCATGGGTTTTGATGTGGCAGATAAAAAAATTGTAGACAGTCTTGAGAAAAACGATCTCGTTATTACCGCCGATATTATCTTAGCAGATTTAGTGGTAGATAAAGGCGGCACCGCTTTAAATCCGCGCGGTAAGCTTTACACGCCTAAAAACATGAAGCAACATCTCTCTTTGCGTAATTTTAATACTGAACTCCGAAATGCTGGTGTGATGACAGGCGGATCCGCGGGTCTTAGCAAAAAAGAGATCCGTCTGTTTGCCGATAGCTTAGATGCTTTTCTGGCACATCATTTACCAAGCGCATAAGAGATAATTTATGGAAATAAAAAGCTACAGAACGCATATTGTAACGCCAAAAGAGTCGCTTTCGAAAATTGTTATGCAATATATTCCACATGTTCCTGAAAAAAGCATTCTGGTAATAACCTCCAAAATATTAAGCGTATCTCAAAATAGAATTTTTTCAAAAAAAGTGGTTAATAATAAATTCGCATTAATTCAACAAGAGGCTGATTTATATTTAGAGGGCGATTATATTGAAAAATATGGCGTATGCCTGACCATCAAAAATAACATTTTAATTCCAACCGCCGGAATAGACGAATCAAATAGCGATGGGAATTATGTTCTTTATCCGTTGAATATTCAGGCAGAAGCAGAAATGCTTTGGAAAACACTAAAAGAAGCTTATCACTGCAATGAAATGGGCATTCTGATTACTGACAGTCATACAACGCCTCTTCGACGTGGCGTAACAGGTATCGCGCTAGGTTGGTGTGGATTTCAACCACTCTATAACTACATTGGTAAACCCGATATTTACGGTCATCTGCTGCGTTGCACTCAGATGAATATCTTAGATAGTTTAGCAACAGCCGCTGTGTTCGTAATGGGCGAAGGTGCAGAACAAACCCCATTAGCGCTTATTACAGATGTCGAGAAAATTATTTTTCAAGAACAGCCACCCACTGAAGAAGAAGTAAAATCCATCTCTATCTCGCTTGAAGAAGACTTATACGCTCCGTTAATCGCTTCGGTTAATTGGCAAAAAGGCGGCACATAAAATTATTGTTAAGATGATCAAAGTTTTTACATAGGAAAAGGAGGAATTATGTTTGAGTTTGAAGACGTTAACGGATTCTCAGAAATGAAAAAAGCAGACGACTTTGAAGAGAAACATGAAAAAGAAAAGCCAGGCATTGAATTAACCGGATATTCTCTTGTTTTTTTTAAAGTGGTTGAAGCGGTATTAGAAGAACGCGGAAAACAACAATTAACAACGCTTTTGCAGAATTTCCTTAATTCTTGTGAGGGAATCTTAAAACATTGCTCAGGAATGTCGGCATTTGATGGGCCATGGCGAAGAGAATCGAGCACCTCTTTAAGTATAAATGACGCTGAGCGATTTGTTGACAAAGATTTTTTTAATGGCATGACCTGCCTTTTTGAGACAGAGCTTGAAGGTGCAGATCTTACCATAGCACAAACACAACAAGTTTTGGGAACCTTTTTTATATCAAGCTTACTAAAACTCTATCAGGAAGTCATGCTACAGCGTTTATTTCAAACCAAGCTACGCAATCTTGCGGAAGGATTGAAAACTCACCCTATTGCTCCATCCGCTACTGAACCGCAAAGGCTGGATTATATTTTAGCGATATTTCAATCGAACGTTAGTGCTTATGAGGAACTGCAGGAAAATACCCAACAACAATTTGAAGCTATCTTTCAAGATTTAGCATCGAAGAACGATACAGAAATTGTTAACTTGGTTAAGTTGTTTTTTCTTAGACCTTTTCCCTTTGAAATTATACAAAATGCTCATTTTATTCTAAACCACCCTGAGTTAATAGTAGCTAGCATTGAACCATTTATGAAACGATTAGAATCATCAGAACAAAAGGGGCTCAAACCTAGGCAACAGGGGAAAAATCAAACCTTCATTGCAAAACACGCCACTCATATAAAAACAGCTTTTGAAACGTTGACAACGGCACTTAAAACTGTAAGTGATAAAAAAGGAATTCAGATTTTAAATAAAGATACAATATCCAATGAATTTATAGAAATAATTCAAATACAGACTACAACTGCCCCCCTGGTTAAAATAGATGAACAAGATGAATCTGAAGATATAGCTCCAATAAAAACAATAGGAAACGACAATTTTATATTCCATCAATATTTTCTTGCTGTCCATCTGAAACTATTTCAGGAAAACGATTTTGATGATGTTCTCGAAGCCTCATTAGTACGTAAAGCAATACAAGCAATTAGTCCGAAAATTACTCAAATGCTGAAAAATCCCGCCGAACTAGAGCCATTTCTAAAGCTCATGTCTTCCAAAAATCCTGCCGACAAAATAGTACTGGCCCCCAAAGAAAGCTTGTTACACACCTTGGATATTACGGAAGAAGAGGATAAATTTGCGCTTCGGCATCTACAGTATGCAACAGGCAAGCGGCGTTGTTGTAATCCTCGTGATCGTGAAACTTTGTCTGCATTATTGAACGCCAACCCACTTGTAAAAGCATTATTACTTTCACAAGTGCCCATTGCGGTTGTATTACAAATTTTACGGGTAAATGATACTTTTAAAGATGTTTCTACTGTTATGTGGTTTGAACCGTTCTTAGGAACACTCGGATTTTCTGGCGGCGTTTACGCCTTAAGAAATCCAAAAACTTTAGTTAATACGCTATTTAGAACATTGGAAGCTTTATCAGCAAGTGCTGTCGTTTTAAGCAAGTGCTTAGAAATTGCTATTTTAGTACATACGACACTGTTGCCAGCAGAAAGCAGGTCCGGAGGTATGGATCTTGAAAGATTTTTAACACGCGTCGCTTCTATTCCTATGGCTTTAGCACTACTCTCTTTGGCATATAATTCTATTTCCCCTAATTTTAAGAAGCGTTGTTGTTCTAAGGGTGTAAGACGTGCTTTTGATTTCATCAATTATTCTACTATTCATTGGGGACTGTATCAGATTATCCGCACCGATATCATCAAAATAGTCAGTAAATTTGAAACACCCGGTTTTTCTTCCGACTTAGACAAATGGCTTTTTGAATGCTTTTCTGCAATTCCTGCCCTTGTTTTTGCTTTCACCCGAGTTGCACCAATATGTGCTTCTAAAAGAGACGCTGTTGGTGGCAATATCAGCGAAACGCTTAATACCGCTGCTCTCTATGGATTTACCATTGCATTAGGAATGAAGTTAATCATTGATTTGTATTTCTCTGGTTCTGATAATTTACCAATAG
>DAORSV010000006.1:0-5155 GCA_035443705.1 Gammaproteobacteria bacterium | reverse complement strand
GGAATGAAGTTAATCATTGATTTGTATTTCTCTGGTTCTGATAATTTACCAATAGAGCAAACTAACTTTAGAAGAGTTTTTTTCCCAATATTGCTGTCTGCCTCTACGGCAGTGATGGCGCGGTTTGGGAGGAGTTTTCGTGAATTCTACGAGGGAAATCCAGAAGTGATTGTCCTAAAAATTTCTAAATTCGACACTTTTCCAGATTCGAATGTTCCTCTGCTTAGTCTTCAAGAAGTTAACAAGTTAAACAAAGCTCTTGAAGCACCTCTAGACTCTGGGAGACACCAAGAAGGAAGGAAAATATTGAGCATGTACGATCAGCATCTACACACCAGTAAGGCCGACAATATCCTCAATAATAAAGGTAAACGAACGCATTGTTGTGTTGTGTCGTAACAAATAAAACTGGCTTAAATTACAGCCTGTAAACATTTATAAGATTCTTTTGCAATTTATAAAACATTAGGCACACTCTACTGCCCTATTTTTGTCTATACTTCAAGTTATTGAACAGAAAATTAGTTTGATCCCTAATTAATTTTAATACATAGAAGCAAGGAGAAACGTTATGGTACTTAAAAGAAGACAATTCGGCTCAAAACTTAAAAACATAAAAAAAACACTGGGATTATCTATAACGTTTTTATTATTATCTCTCAGTTCCACAATCGCTACCGCAACCGACACCTTATCAAAATCGACAAATGAAGAAAAAAGTATACAAAATAAAAATATGACGAATAACCAAGAGCAACAAAAAGAATTTTATTTAATTATTCAATCTAGTCCTAAAGCCGTCATTGAAAAAAATGGTGTTTCGAAACCAGGCACTTTTAAATTAACTTTACATGATGTATCTCCTTATGCTACGGCATTTACACAAAGACCTATTAGAAAAGTTGAATTAATTACGTTAGAGGAACTTTTGAACCTTTGGAAAAATTCAGATCCAAATGGATTTACAAAGAATCCGCCTAATGCTGCTATCAATGCATCTGTAGAAGATTCAGGATCTGCAGAACACCTAAACTTTTTTGTTCAATTACTTGACCCTATATACGATGCTAAAAAAAGAACCTTGACTTATACTGTTAAGCTTTTAGAAGGAAACCCAACCCCAATACCAGACTCTGCAACCTTAGAACATGTCAATTTATTTATTGACGACATTTGTCTTAATTGTTGGTGGCCATAAATCTGTCTTTTTACAAATTTACTGGCTCAAACTATGAGACAAGCTGA
Organism: Gammaproteobacteria bacterium; assembly: GCA_035443705.1. Taxonomy (GTDB): domain Bacteria; phylum Pseudomonadota; class Gammaproteobacteria; order UBA6186; family Azoamicaceae; genus CADEGZ01. The sequence goes on along the minus strand of DAORSV010000006.1, from coordinate 3,910 downwards.
GCATTCAAAGTAGCACCTTGTTGATCGCGTACGTTTTTCGATCTTCTACTTAGGCAGCAATGATAAAATAATGTCACTCCGTTACTCATACTGTTACTCACACTACCTACCGTATTATAAACAACCCCCCCCGCAAACATGCCAACTGTTGCTGCAGCAAGCCTCGTAATAAGTACTTGTTCGGTACTCGCTTCGAGCGACATCCCAATACCACCTACAGTCAACTCACAGATGGATTTACCTGCAAAATAAAACGCATCAGAACATTTAGGCTCACGCAAAAAATGACCCACAATTGGTATTTCAGAAAAAATTATTTTAGAGACGCTGTTTTCTCTGCAATCTTTAGTTTCACTTAAGACAACCTCATTTTTTTCTTCACTTCTAATTTCTACCTCATCATCACGCATGTGGGACAAAAAACTATGCTTTAGGTAACAGTCATAAAGCATTCTCGCCCCGCCGATGACTGTGTTATAAGCCATCGCTCCCACAGCCTTACCCGCCGCCATTGCAACAGTTAATTTAAAAATTCTAGCTTTTTCAGTCTCTGCCGGCTCTTCAGGTATTAAAGCCATTGCAGCACCACCACCCGCTAGCTCACACACCGATTTAAGGGCGTAATAAAGGATATCAGAACACTTCGACTTACTAAAAAAATGACCAACGATCGGCACTTCAGCTAAAAAAGTTCTTACAAACCAATTTCTTCGCCACCTTTTTCTTGGAACATTTGATTTTTTGTTACAACAAAGCCTCCGTTCAGGTACCTCATCACCTCTTCCATTAGACGATTCTTCATCAGAGAATTCGAATTCTTCATCAGACGATTCTTTATCATCACTGACAACCTCAGGAAGCAACCCTGGAGCATCATCTCCTCCACTAGTTCTATCATTTTCTGTAGCCACAACATTATCTCCTGCTAAAATTGAACATGCTTATACACCAAAGCGGTATCTCCAAAACAACTAAAGACTTCTTCTTGAAATTTTGCATATTTATCTGATTTTAATTCTGTATTTAAAATTTTATTTTTCTTAACAACCAGTTCGTCTGTCACCTCAATTCCCTTTAAAGTATTAGAAACATTTCGTGTTCCTGCAAACCATGGGCTATCGACACGACAAGCAGCTTCCGTGCCAATCAACGATGTTTGAGACAACAGAATGCGCGTATAGTAAGTGGCAGGATCATAAAATAATAAATCTGTCACACGATCTTTTGTCTTAATTAATAAAGTCGTGATTTTATGAGAAACAGGCAACAAAAATGCGTTACCCGCTGTCGTTTTTAATCGCGTATGCTTTTCTGTTAAATCAAAATTAAACTTTACGCTATCGACGATGCGCGATGCTAAATTATAATCACCTACATGCCAATTAACAACACGACTTTCGTTAGCTACCGTATTAATAATCGCTCGACTAATAATTTCCTTAGAAAACCTCAGATCAGCACCTGTCAATGGCAAGACAACGGTGCCCGAAAGCGACAATTCACCCTCTACTTTAGCAGTATCAAACGCTTCCTTTGACATAGAAATTTTTTCCGAAAGCGTTATGTTTGAATTTTTGAGATCGAGTGCTTGTGTATGCAAAAGACTAGGCGCTAAAGGTTTCAGCACTAAGGCATCGCGATTGGCAACATCAGGATAAATCCCCTGCGCATAACTACTAAAATTGGTCGGATCTATCCAAAGTATCTTATCCTTATCTTCAACCATCACAAAAGCATGGTTAAACTGATTTAAAGTTGGAAGATGATTTGGAGATCGACTTGGCTCCCAACCGCGATAAACCAAAGCCACATTGGATGCAATGCCTAAGCGTCTTAAGATTGCCACTGTTGCTGCAGAAAAATCTTTGCAATCGCCAATTTTTGTTTTAACAATCTCCGCTAACGGCCTCGGGATATAGGCACCCTTAATTGTACGCCAATCTCCCATATAGGTAATCGTTTCTGATAATTTTGAGGTCACGGTATTAATTTTTTCGATAGTCGTTGTTTTTTTTTCGGCCTCAATGGCAATTGTTTCGAAAAGCGGCGGTAATGTTTGATTTATTTTTTCTTCGTATTGTGGAATCAACATTGCCCCTAATTTTGGCCATTGATCCAATGTAGAAATAGTCACCCAGGGGAGTAATTTTCCATCAAGCGACATATTCTGTTCATCTATGGCTACTTTAATAATCGGTTTTATTAAGATAATATCCATTTCATATTGTTTATTAGACTGCTTTTCTGTAATAGTGAGGACTTTTTCAGGATCATTCACCTCTACAAAAAATGGGATCGCAGACCTAACATGTACCTTGCTATTTTTCTCGTAGGCATCAGCACCATAAATATATTGCGTTGAAAAAAAGCCTGGCACAGGCACTTCTGTTACTGTAGTTTGATATTTTATAAAGATTTTTGCATTTAAGGCCATTTCTGGAAAAGCAATTAACAATTGTCGATTTTGATCAAAACCCTGTGGACTACTGGCCAGAGGTTTGTCTTCTATCTCTTTTAAATCAACAGGATATTCAATACCATTGCAAATGGTTTTAGCCTCTAACACAACTAATGTAGAGCTCTGCGCATTATAAACTAAGGGAAAAGAAACCAATCTATCTTTTCCACTTTCTTTGGTCGCCACTAATGTTAAATCGATTGTTTCTACATATGTTCCATCTTTATTGATCTGTAAATCCCGATTATAAGATTCCGTGATGATATCTAAATCGTCCGGGGTTGCCCAACGCGCTTCGACAGAAGTAAAAAAACTCAACATGACAAAAACAATAACCGAGGCACTACGAATAATATTCATTAACATAACTTCCATTTCTTAGTTAAAGATAACAGGCTTAACAGCTTTAAGATTTTAACAAGAAGAAAGCAATCTGGTCAATTTGAATACTAAAAAATCTACCCTGCTTTTTTATTTTTTCATGTAATGCTTGCCTGACCTGGGTAAGTCAATAATAAAATATGAACAGAATTTAAAAATAGATGTGTCAAAATACTCGCTTCGATGCGATTAGTTTTTATATAAACCCAGCCGTATAAAATTCCCGAAACAAAAGCCAGGAATATATAAGTCAAACCACCCGTGTGCACAACTGCAAATAATATCGAGGCAATCAATAGTGCAAGCCCACTGCCAAACCAAATTTTCGCAAAGGCAAGAGACAAATATTTTTGAACAAAGCCTCTAAACAAAACTTCTTCTGCGATCACTGTCAAAAATAAATTACTTGTAAACCACACAATAAAGAAATTATCCCATTTGGGTTCAAATTTTATATACCCAAAGGCATAGGCTAATCCTGCAATAACAAAAGTACCTATGATTGCTATAGGCACTGTTTTAATGAAAACGCTATACCCGTCTTTTTTGGACTTTAATAAAGGCAAAGTACCAAAACCTAATATCAAAAGACCAACAAGGGGTTTGTCAAAATTTAAATACATTGAAAACGGCAGAGCGTCCGCACTCAACAATGTGTCATTCACGATTTGCCAATTAGCAAAACCGGGAATCTGATGATACCAAAGCAAAATACTCATAATATATACAAATATGCCACAAGTGATTTTTAATTTAAGATGTCTGGCATGAAAAGTAAAATAACAGAGCCCCGCAAATAACATCATAAACAATAATGCGGGCCACTGTAGTCGATTACTGATTATTCCGCATATTGTGGCAACTACAAAAAGCGTGGCCCAAACAGCATAGTCACGCTTTATCCACAAAGATAAAATGGCACAGGCTAACAAGGTGTAAGTCGCTAAGGACAGCGGTGCATTAAATAATGTTGAATATTGAAAGTTCATTCAGTGAATCTCGTTATTTTTCCTCATTACGGGCGCCTGATACAATAATTTTTTTAAATTCAGGGACATAATTTTTGATCCT
>DAORSV010000005.1:24034-36561 GCA_035443705.1 Gammaproteobacteria bacterium | reverse complement strand
GATTTTGCAATAATTTATACATTTTCGATTCTGTGTTTATGTTATAAGTGCTCTCTTCTTTTAAAGTTCCGTCCTTAAGAATAATAAATTCTGTTGGTTTCCCTTCATTTTCAACAACCACAGGGAATTTACCCATAGCAATTAAAGATTGTAAATTGGTAGGCACATCTTTTTTATTCAATACGTAAAGATAGGAACCTGGCTTTGCGTGATAACTTAAAATATCAGCCCAAGATTCTACATCATTATTTTGTGGTACAAAACGTTCATCTGCAAACACTCTCAAAAAAACATCAGGCTTATTAATTTCAGAACCTATTTTTTTCAAATGTTCGCTCATTTCTTTATTTGGAAATTCTTTATACAGCAAATCTAATGTTTGCATGACCTTGTCAGGAGATGCCGTATTAAGCATACCTAACAAATATTTTTTATAAACATCTGAAAAAGAATTATTGCTCAATCTGCCTAAATATTCTAATGTTTTTAAGATTTTCAAATCCGAACTTTCAGAAGACACTAATTGTTCTATTTTTTTAGAAACCAGCTGATTAATAATTTTTGGATCGCACATCTCTTTCATTTTCAACAAAAAGCTGTCCTGCATTTTACTATCGCCACTTTTTAAAGCTGACTTTAAAACCTTAGCAAATAATTTAAACCATATTTGCTTATGCCCCGAAGGCGGATACATATCAGGCTCGGTTACCAATCGATTTAAAATCTCATCTTGCTTATATTTAAGTGCTAATAGAAGCGGGGAATTATCAATATTATATGTTTTTGTCACATAGTGTGACTCTATTAATTTTTCTACCGTCGGTAATCTACCCAGTTTAATCGCAAACCCTAACAAGGTTAAATTTTTACCTCCTTCCTTAATTGTTGCCAAATTCACAACTAATTTTCTGAGATTATCATTTTCGATGGCAGCAACGTCTGCCAAATATTTATTGACGGCGTGGGTATCAGCACTTCTCACACCTGCAAACACGGCAGTAATATTGATGGTTTGATTGACTTCTTTTAATAGCCTGTCCAAATTCTGATTTATTTCCTGCTTAAAGCTCGCTAAATATTTTCTTTTTTCTGGATAATTTCTCAACAATTCATTTTCTAAAAAATCCATTTTTTCAATTGCACCTTCATGTAAAAGCCAATCAAATTGCTTACTTCTACTCAACATGTCTATATCTGCATTAAAATATTGTATCTGAGATAATAAATCACGATAGCTTGTATTTTCCTTCTCGTTTTTTTCATCTATGTGATCACTTGTTCCACACACCAAAGTATCGTGAGGAGAAACAATCCACATCTGAGTGCCATTTCTTTCAAGCTTTTCCTGATTGCTACTAACAGACAAGAAATCTGAAAATTGCTTGTACTCCTCTTGCGTTATGAGTAAAATTTTTAGTTTTCCATTTGCACCCTTAACAACCAAAAACAAATTAAGTGGCTTTATAAAGTTATCTGTAAAATTTTCTTGGCCGATATAACTATTTTGATAATTTTCGGAAACAAAAATATCTTCTGAAAAACCTAAGTTACAGGACATCACTGAATTTAAAGTTGCAATATTTATTTGGCCATTGTATTTCCCTAGAGTCCAATCTATATTTTCTGGAAAATTTTCCGCCAAATCATTCCAGGGCTTGTAATCAACCGCTCTAATTCTAGCATTCCAGATTTCACTTTCTTTCTCTTTCTCTTTTTCTTTCTCCTTTTCTTTTTCTTTTTCTTTTTCGAGTTCTGAACCCGATTCGACAGCTCCATATTTATATTTTTTTAAGCAATTTTTTTTCGCTTTTAATCTTATGTCATTCAGCTCTTCGAATAACCTGGGTATATTATCAACAAGTGATTCAACTTTATAAAAACTGTCCATGCATTTTTCTATATGCTTCAATAAAATTTTATCAACATCTGTCAGCGATTCAACCGTTCCAAATTTACCATGAGGACTTTCATCTAATTCTAAATCAAATATTTTAGTGTATTTTTCTCTTAGCGCTAGTTTTTTAGACATATCCGTATTAGAACACTTAAACATTCTGTCGAGAAAATACTCCCGTATAACATCATCCATATTGGCCAATGCTGCCCTTAAATGAATTTCTGCTAATCGATTAGTTTCATTCGATTGCACTAATGCAATCACATCCTCTACTTGCCATTCCCCTTTGGTTCCATTTGTTTTTTTAGCTGCAACTGCTTCTGGTAAGATAAATTGAACTTTTTGCTCTCCGGATAATTTTCGTAATCGCATAGCCCCTTGCCAACAATCTCGCGCTCTTGTTTGTGCATCTAAAGAAAGAACAGCAATGGCATCCGGCGTTTGTTCAATATCAATCCCTGTTGTATAAATTTGATCATAATACGTAAAATATTCTTCAGGTCTGTTTTCAGGTTTTCCATTTTTATCGAAATTACCCAATTTTGCAGCAATTGCCCATGGCTCCGTACTATCAATAATAATATTTTGACCACCATCCAGAGGCAATGCACAAAGCCGATTTTCACTGTCAAAATATAAAACATGTTTTATTTTGTGTGTTTCAGTGTTTAATTTTGCCTGTTTTTCTTTCTTAATATTTAATTTATTAACAAACAACTGGGCTATATCTAAGTTACTTTTTCCTTCAAAAATAGAACCCACATCCAAAAATGCATGAATTTTATTAAAGTCTTTATTATTAATAACACTCTTATCTATAATATCTGCGGGGTCTTTTGAAGGCAAAAATGAAACTGTGGGTCTTTTTCGAATTAAGTGATCAATAGTAACACCATCAATCCCTATACTATTTTCTTCATCAAATTCAAATCGCTTATGATAACTCGCCGCACTGCCAGGCGTACCGGAAATTGCAGAGGCGGAGCGATATTGCGACACATGATTAATACGATTAGCTCTTAAAATATGCTTGTGCGCTTTTATGTCACTTAAAATATACTTCTGCAAAATATAATCAAAAGACTCCTCTTTTTCGCTAATATTTTTTCGCCACACATTAAACTGCTCTTTTTCTTGAGCATTTAGGCTATGGTTTAGCTCTAAATTTATTTTAATCATTGAGTTAAGAGGTAAACCCGTTAATTTTTCGAATTCTTGAGCTGAATTTGTCTTATCAAATGTTAACCCTTCATCATGTACGTTATCTAATAACTCTTGATTAGCAGCTGCTTTAAAATCCAAAATAAATTTAGATATTATGTTTTCTGATAGAAGACCTCTTTGCTTCTGGAGCAATGTGGTATACATGATTGTTTCATATGTAGAAAATTTGGCACGTTCATTGGGTTCATTATTGCCTAAACAAGGGATTGCTAATTCTTTGCTATCTGCATAATCAATACTTTTAGGGAATTCATAAAATTCATGCGGCTTCTTTTTAAAACAAATTTTTAACAAAGACAGTTCGCCTTTAACTAAATCAATGCGATTGCGCTCACTACTATCATATTTTTCAAAAAACTGAGGAACATTGGTTGATTCATTTAAAATATAATTTAAAAACTCCGCCTTATTTTTTTCTGTTTTTTCTTCTCTGTCTTTTTCGTCGAGTGGCAGCTCAAAATTCACAAAATTAATAGGCCCATCTGGGCTTGTTATTAATACTTCGGCTAATTTTTTCGTTACTTCGTCCCACTTTTCATCACTCAATATTTCTTTTTCTCGCAACATGACTTCTTTTAAAGTACAAGAATCAGGATCAACACCAATTCGAGCCTGATCTAACAATTTAAAAATCTTCAGCGTGTTCGACAATATATATTCATCCACAGGCTCCGGAATGCCCAAGGTATAATTTAATTCTTTCTTTAAATCCAATGCTGTATCACACTCGTCAATTAAAGCATCGCCTCGCTCTTTGATTAATTTTAAAATGTTTTCTAAGTGTGTTATTTGTGCGTGTTGTTCGGATGTAACATTTTTTAAATTAGTCAACTCTAGATATTTTAACTGTAGCGACATCATGGTTTCGGGTGTAGTGGCAATATAGTCTCGATTTCGCATCGCCGTTAACAAACCTTGATACAAGGTATTTAAAATCGCAGACTCGCATTTAGCGTCTCGATTAAAAATGAGCGGAAATCCTTTTTTTCCAAATAATCTTTCTGTTTTTTCGCTTAAGTCTGAAAATCCAGGACCAAAAAGAGCGGCGGGAATTTCTATAATAGATAAGTTAGTACCATCCGATTTTTTTAATGCCATAATGGGCAATAATAATTTTGACTTTCCAAATCCCATAATCAATTGAATAATTTGATTTTTAAAAACGCCCTCTGTTTTTTCTTTATCTAATAATCTTGTGATAACATCTACCTGATCTTTTCTAATTAATTTATCTTCTAAATACTCAAACACCAACATTTCAGGATGCATGGTGGGGTTATATGCTCGTTCAGAACCAACTTCATTGCCCAATTTAACGATTGTATCTTCGCATTCAAAATCTTTACATTTTTTTAATGTAAATAAGCATTTTACCATTCTTACTTGATGCTGATATTTGGTGTAATCTAATAAATATTGGTGTATTTTTGAATTTAAGTCTTTTAACTGTTGGGGATCTGTTATTTTTGTTTTTTGCTCAAATAATTTTTGATCTCCTTGTAAATACAACCAAATCAAGTCGCCAAACTGCAGTTCCGATTTTATTTTTCCTTGCACTTCAAATTTTGTCTGAAGTGTACTATCAATTCCTGAAATTGCGGCATTGGCAAGCGTCAGCATTTCATCAACGCTATCCTTCAACATCTTTTCCACAATGCTATCTTTAAATTCCCCTTTCTCATTAAGTACATCATGCGAGATAGCGTCTAGCAATTTTTTTTGTTCTTCTGACGTATAAATTTCCTTATAGGCTTCAATATCCGTCTTTAATTTTTCATTTTTTTCACGGCCTGTTTTTTCTTCTAACTCGGCTCTTCCTTGTTGTCTTTTTAAAAAGTCCTGAGCTTCTTTCTGCTCTTTTTCTTCTTTAGGTTGTTCTGTTTCCAACACATCTTTTTGTTCTTTTTCTTCTTCTACAGGCTTCATATCTATAAATGGTTGTTCTTGCAGCCCTGACACCATCTCTCTATTAAACACAGAGGCCATTTCAGTATTTTCTTCAATGCCGGCTTGTTTTCTTAAGGCATTTAATTGCTCAATTTCTGCTTCTATTTCGTATAATCTTTTTGTGTCGCTTTCATTTTGTTTATAATGAGGCTGATGTTGCTTTTTGATAAATTGCTTTTTCTGAGCCTTGGCAGCTATTAATTTAAGCATAATAAGCTCATTATTCATTGCTGCTGTGGGTGATTTAATATTGCTTAACAACAAAAACAAACGCTGATTATAATCTAGCTGCATATCTTCTGGAATCTCGCCCAGTACTTTTCGGTAGTCCTGATATAGCTCATTTAAATCAGAAACAAAAGATTCTTCATAGAATGTTTTAATTTCATTATCAACATAATTGTCATATTCATAATTGCTGGTTTCTTTATTCCATTTTTGAATTGAGCGTTTTTTTCGCATCTGATCTATGCTGTTTTTCTTTTGCTCTGCTAACAACCACGCTGCATAAAGCTTAACCGCTGTTGTTTCTGGATCCTTAACAAACGCTTTCTCATAATGCTGCGCATTATAATTTTTGTTTGGAATATCTTTCATTATTTTCATAATCAGATACACTTCTTCATTTGTCCCTTGAAGAGCACCTAGTTTATGGCATTTTTTTAAGGCCCACATAGCATGGTCCGGGTCATGTTTGGCAAGATAGATATAGGCTAATTGCAAATATTCTTCTGCTGTCTTGGCAGTCAACTCATTATTATTCACGGAAAATTGATAATATTTCTGAGTATTTGTGGTTTTCCAGGGTTTCAAACTCGAAGTGGGTTGCCAAAAAAGTGTTTTTTCTTTACGATGATTTTCACAAATCGTTTTAGGTACAATATTAGCATCATCATACTTTAATGCATAATATTCACCATCTTTTTTATTCAAATCCTCAACATAAAATTCTTGCTTGGGCACAATCGCAATAGTCTCTTGTGTTTTTTTATTCTTCATATAAAGCACGTTTGGAAAACCTTCAATCATTTGAGGGTGATCAACAACCAACTTAAAATCGTTGTTTTTGGACCAACTGTATTCTAATTGACTCTCATTATTAATCGTCACATCCCACTCTAAAGTATTATATCGCGGCAACTTTACTTTCAATGGTGAGACTTTATCAGGTACTCCCAACACCTCTATATTTTCAGAGGATTCGAAATCTCTAAACACATCATAGATGTTAGCATTTTCTTTATTATCTACAAGATATTGATATCCTTTTAAATCCCATAAGTTAGAACACCTCTGATTCAGACCCGATGCATCACGTTCTATTTTAAGCAAGTAACCGTTTTCAACTGTGCTGCAATAGTCTTTTGGCAATTTAGGTAAAATTACATTTGTTTCTCGCCACCAATGACAATCATCATCTCTATAGCGCGCACTGACTGTGTAAACGTCTTCTTTTGGTACCCATTCAAACCACTGCTCTTCACCAGGTGGTTTTGTTTGTATGTGTAACGTAGAATCTTTGTCATATATCATTCTATAAGACTTTCCTTTATCATCCTTGAAACTAAAGAAAATCTTGCCTTCAATATCTTCTCTTATTGCGGGCATGCGTGCTTCACCAAACAAGGCTCTAAAACGCCAATCATTATAAATATTTGGCAACATCGGCTGCAGCCGGCCCTTGGCAGTAGACACTTTACCTAAAGAAAGATCCACATCAATCGCAAGTGATTCGCCAGTTGTCTTGTTGCGATAATTAATATTAACTTTAGGATATGCTTCAAAAATTATGTCGTAATCTTTTTCATTATCCATATTAGGCACTATATTAGTAGACACTAAAATGTCTTTAAGAATTGTTTTTATCATTTCTTTTTTTTCTGATTCTGGCAATAAATCAAACTGTGTTTGGATGCCTGTTTTTATTTTCTGCGCTGCTCTAATAAGCTCTGCATCTAAAATAGGATTATCACTTTCTGTTACCCTTGATTTCAACAAACCTGTTAATAGCAGTTGAAGGTTTTGTTTTATGCTTTCTATTTTTTGCACCCCTTCTTCCATCACAGATATTTTTAAAAAATAAATCACGAGCAGTTCTCGTTCAACATTTTTATTTTCTTTGGTGCTTGGAAGCAAAATCTTCTTTAGAAGGATTGCATTCTGTTCTTCTAGCCACAAAATAACGGGCTTGAGTTCCTCCCCTCGTTCTGGAGAATTAAGATTAGGATGTTGTTGCAAATATTTTAATAAGAAATATTGTAATTCGAAGACAAATATACCCCCCGCTGAAAGTTCGTTCTCATCTCTTGAATAATATCGTTGTGCCTCTTCTAAGAACTGTTGCAAGCTTTTTGCAAAGTATCTACTATTCGACATCTGTTTTTCTAACGAAGCTGGGGAAAATAAATTCGCTAACAAGACCATTTGGTAATCGTGTTTGTCTAACAAGTCTAAATTTGACTCAAAAAAATCTTTTGTAATCGCAACGCTACAGCCCAATTCTTGTCGTGTAAACGGAAGTATTCGAGATGTATGTTCATCCGATTTGTGCGCACTTATATATTGTTGGTGACCAATTAAAGCAGCATTACTGCCGCCTATTTTTTTATCTAATAGCATTTTTTTAATGTAATCGTTTTTTATTCTATAAAATTTGTCCAATGTTAATGGATATTCTGCCGGGGAGATTTCAACATTGTATGAAAATCTATATTTTTTTAAAAATTCTTCGTTTTCAACTATAAACTTTGTAGACTCTGAAGCCCACGAAAAATTTTCATATTTTAACCAAGCCACTCGAACAGCACACTCGTCATTTTTCACGTTTGTAGTCGCCACATTAAAGTAATTGTATTCTGCATTTTTAATACGAGAACACTCATGTTGTATCTGTTTAAGTTGTAAAAAACCATCGTAGTCTTTTTTTGTTTTCTCGCTTAATGTTATGTCACCCTTGCCCTTCAAGGCTTCTTGTAAATGATGGCGTTGCTCATCCATTGAACTATTATATTGATTTTTTAATGCAGCAAGCCCTTTATCTTCCAATGATCTATACTTCAAAAAGGTAATATCGTAATAATCAAATTCTTCACATTCAAGCTTCTTATCTGCGCGCATTTCGCTGTTTATTTTATGCAACTCTGCCAGTCTTTGATCAAATCGAGGGTCAAAGCTATTAGAGCCGATACCTTCCAAAAGCTCTTTTTCTGGTAAAACTTGGGCTGTTAAATTTTCAAAAGTCGAGTGATTATCGTACAATCGATTGGCAATACAGCTCCCTATCAGCAAAGCTGTATAACTTGTGATGGTTTGAGCAGCGCTGGGGTACGGGTTCAATTTTCCGCAATTTTTACCATAAATTCTTAAAATAAGTTGTATGTACGTTAATGCTTCTTGCGACTGTTCTACTGATAAATTTTTAAAATGGGCTTCAAGCTCTGCTTTACTATTGAGCGAAAAGCTGAGGAAAAAATTTTCAATTTGAACCAAAACAGCTTCGCTATACCCCAGCGTATCATTCTTAGATACGGCTTCATAATAATCTTTCAAATACTCAAAGGGTTTATTTTTATAGGCTTTTTCTTTTGGTGCCTGATATTCGGCTACCGTTTTCTCCTCCTCCCCTGTTTTGATGTTATGATCATTGATAACATTTGTGTTTTCATGATCTACCATGCCGCCGTTCTGTCTTACGATCTCAAAAACTAGCTCATAAATTTTTCCTGAATTTTCATCTTCTTTTTTAACTTTATAATTTTTTTGATTCAAAAGCAAAGCAAACAATCTTCCATTTTCCTTGTCGTTTTGAATCATGATTGTGTTGACTTCTTTACCACCTCTTTTTTTATAACAAATTTGAAATTCATCTTTAATTTGAATCACAACAATCCTTGGCTCCGTCTGAGAAGAATACATGTTAATTTTATCGGCCAAAATCCAATCTGTCATATATTTAGCATCATCATCAGCAATATCTTTAATCTTACCATCATTCCTCAGCCAAATTGTTCTGTCTCTGCTAGAAGTTTTAGAGTTCTCAGTAAAACTTAAAGTATCTAAAGACACCGCCTTTTCTAGCACTTTAGACTCTTGCATAGTCTTTGGCAGTGTTCTCAGCTCATTCTCCATGCCTCTTAATAAACTTAATATTTCTTCCGCTTTTTCTTTGGATATAACAGTTTCCCCGTCTTTTCCTTTTTTACATCGTCTTGATAACTTTCCCGTTTTAATCACAGAACGCCTAATAGCTTGCAGCAATTGTCTGCGCACCATTGGATTATAAAAATTATTAGGTTTTGCTAAATCATCTTTTTGTTTTTGTACGTCAAAATAATCTTGTAGCGATTTAAGATCAAATGCATAATGAAACTCACGAAAATTCTCGCCCCCCATATTGACTTTTAACAACGGCATTAAAACGCGCATTGCACAAGTACCCGACAATTGGCCTTGTGTAACAATTTCGCTAGTTTCTTTGGGGTTAACCGCACTAATTGGGTTTTCTATTTTTACTGAGTTGGGTGGAATATTGTCTTGAATTATCTCTTTATAAACACGAGTCGCATTATATATTTTTTTTGCTTCCCATGTTGGATCATCACCATTCTCTTTATACATATTTTCTAAAAAGGGTGCAATTCGTGGTGTTAACAAATGTGTTATAAAGTTTTTGATCTGTTCGGGTTGTGTACCCACTGGAATATTGTATGCCATCAGCGGAACATGTTTATCTTTTACTTTAGAAACTGCTTGATGATATGCTATGCCTGCACCTGTATTATAGACAATAAAATTGCAAGAGCCGTCCGTATTCTTTATAAATTGATAAATCATAGCGTGACCCGATGCACCTGCACCGCTTCCCGCCCAACCACCCGGCATCAAAATATTACCTTGTGCCTCGAATTTTTCAAAAATAGATTTTGCCGTAGATGCTATACATTTTTCCTGAAACTCTTTGAGTGATTTGACATGTGGTGCATGTAATAATGGCGCGTCCCATGATGTTCCTAACCATTGTAGAATAGGATGCCCTGTCCACAGGGCCGAATTATTATACTGATCATATTGACTACCTTTTTTATCTTTATTTTTCCCGATAAAATTCAATAATGCGTCAGGATAATCCTTTAATTCAACGATTCTTTGTTCACCCTTGTCGTTAATCCATAATTTTGTGGGTTTGTTTTGCGAATCCAAAAGCACTAAAGGCGTCGGTTCCAACCATGCTTTATCTTTATCAAATTTTGAAAAAAATTTATCCTCGTTCACCCAATATAAAACACAAGTGCCTTGTACAACTTTCTGAGCCACATCTACTTCTGATTCTATATCCATCAATGTTTGAAACTGCGCCGTGACTTTTTCCAATGTCGCTTTATTTTCTGTTCTATTCATCAGCATTGCGGTAATAGCGCTATTGGCATCGTCATTTGAAAAATGTTCTAAAACTTCTAAAACATAACGTGCAGTTACATTAAAAGTACTACCTTGCAAATGAGAACCAAGCAAACGATGATCTTGGTGTATATGCGCAAATAGTCTGGGATCAAGCTCAACCTGTTTGGGATCTTGTGGCAATAACGGCTTAGGTGTTGACATTGTCTCTCTCTCTTTTAGATTCACTTATTTATCGTAACAATAATTAGTATAGTTTTTTTTTTGCAATTATGAGGAGAATGTTGGACATTAGACTAAGGTCATTTTTCGTCTTTCAATGCTTTACTATCTTAATTTATACGCGATATTACCGAAATCCCCGTGCTTCACGAACCAAATCATAAGCTGCCCTGATTTGTTGTGTTTTTTCTTTGGCCATTTTTACCATTCCTTCTGGTAATCCACGAGAAGCCAATTTATCGGGATGATGCTGATTCATCAACCGTCGATAGGCTTTCTTAATTTCTGCAATTGTTGCTGTAGATGCTATTCCCAATACCCCATAAGCATCCCCAACGGTAGGCTGAGGCGTAGTATATGTCTGTCTCCCTTGGTTTCTACTATAGCTACCCGCGCTAGCCCCACCCGTGTGATAACCGCGAGCACTGTGATATTCACGAGAACGCGCATTTGGATCGAATTGTGTCGAAAACCAGTCATGAAAAGACTGGCTTGCCCATTGCCTTGCCCACAAGCGTTCAAATTCTTCTGAAGAGAAATGTAACTTCTGACAAATCAATAGTAAAACGTGCTTTTCATTCGTATTTAATGCGCCATCCGCAAGCGCAGCTTCTAATTGAATTTCTACAAAAAATCGCAATAAATCCGAGTGCCGATGACATTCTTGATAAAGATTCGATAATTCGTTTTCGAGATCAAACTCAGCACTTTTTCCAGAATTGAAAAGATGCATGGCCTCTTGTTTTAATGTCTCGTTTAACTCCAAGCGTGACATAATATTTTTAGCAGCACGAATTTCATCAACGCTCACATGACCATCTGCTTTTGCAAGATGCCCCATCACCAAAAAAGTGGCTTTAAAAAAAGCTCCCTGAACAGCAACTGAGCGCGCACGTGGAATTTGGTGTAAATGCAGGCGCAAGCCTTTGTCAAACCAACTGCCTATCATATATCCAATAATACCGCCAAAGGGGCCTAATAATTTAAACCCAAATAGCACTCCAATTAATCTGCCCCAAATAATCATAATTTCACTTTTTAAGATTGCGTTTTAAAAATACAAAAAGAGTATTATATCGTATAAATGTAGTTATTCAATCAAACGGATTAACAATTTCAAGGCCGGGGATATCAAAATCTTTTGTGTTTCTTGTGACCATTTTTAAATTATGCGCTAACGCAGTTGCAGCTAACAAACCATCGATTGCAGGTAAGAGGCGTGATACGTGCGCACTGAGATATCCCCACCGATCTGCAACTTCCCGGGTAATAGGCAACACTTGTGAGCCAAACCAATTTGACAAATCTTCTTCTAACCAAATAATAAGATTGCTCTTCCGCTTACTGGTTTCCAGTTTTTCTATACCCTTTCGAATTTCGCCTAGTGTAAGCACACTGATAAACAGTGCTTCTGAAGGTATGTTATTTAAAAAATGAATGACTTGCGCATTGGGTTTTAAACGGAGCGTTTCAGAAAGAATATTAGTATCGAGCAAGTAACTCATAATTCAATATCTCGATCAGCAGAGGTATCTCGCTTCAAATCCAACATTAATCCTTTTAAAGGAGAACGACTCATAAAATCTACCAGCTTTAGTTTTTTACCCGTTAAGCGTTCGTACTCCTGTTTAGACATAACAACCGCTTCTTCTTTTCCACGCACCAAAACCATCTGAGGCCCACTGGATATACACGCTCGGATTAATTCACTAAAATGTGCTTTCGCTTCTTGTAACTGCCAACTCAACATACCAACCCCCCAACAAACTAGTCTGACTAGTTTCAAGCTTAGCGCTTTTTTAGGATATCGTCAAGGATAAGTCTTGTTCAAGCCTTTAAT
>DAORSV010000005.1:0-23934 GCA_035443705.1 Gammaproteobacteria bacterium | reverse complement strand
AATCTCTTTGATTTAAATCCACTAATTGTGTGGGTGTACCAATATTATGCCAAAGCCCTTGATAATACTCGCCTGAAATTTGTTGTTCTTTAATCGCTTTTTCATACAATACATTAAGAGGGAAAATCCCCTCTGGACATCCTACAAACAATTCGGGTCTATAAACACCAATACCCCCAAAATTGAACAACGGCTGGCCCGTTTTACAAATCTTGCCATCAACCAATGCATAATCACCACGCGGATGATGTGGTGGATTATCGACCATCACTAAATGCACTAAGCCTTCGGGATCTTTGGGCAATTGTTTGTAAGGAAAATCGGTATAAATATCGCTACTCACAACAATAAAGGGATCTCTTCCTAACAATGGCAAAGCCTTTACAACACCGCCTCCCGTTTCTAGAACGGGATCTTCAAGCGAATACTGGATCCGAACACCAAATCGCGCACCATTACCCAATGCCGCTTCTATTTTATGACCCAAATAACCCAGATTAATGACAAACGCTTCTACACCGGCATCCCTCAGCGCTTCTATTTGATAAACAATTAAGGGCTTGCTTTTTATTGACAACAAGGGCTTGGGGGTATGATCGGTTAATGTGCCCATTCTTTTGCCACGGCCTGCGGCTAATATCATTGCACGCATCTAAACATCTGCTGTTTCGCGAAGGGTTTCAAAAAAATTCAACAATGGTTGTAACTCGGCATATCGATGACAAGTCTCTGATATATATTTTAATACTTGTGGTATATCGTTAAGATATCCTGACTTATTATCGCGATAATGCAATCGCGCAAAAATGCCTAAATTCTTTAAATGCCGTTGTAAGCCCGTTAGATCAAACCACCGCAAAAATTCAGAATAAGTTTCTGGTCCCGTCAGCAGCTTTTCTGTTTTCGCTTTTTCATAAAAATCAAGCACCCAGTTTTGAATACGTTCGCGCGGCCAAGCAATATAACAATCCTGTAATAGCGAAACCAAATCGTATGTCATAGGACCTGTCATGGCATCTTGAAAATCTAAAATACCCGGACTGTTCTCTGGCAAAATCATTAAATTGCGCGAGTGATAATCTCGGTGCACAAAAACCTGTGGTTGATTCCGACATACCTCAAAGAATATTTCATATATCGGATTTAAAATAGCTTGGGCGCTCTTCAAATCCGAAGGCGTAAATCCTTTATGTTCTTTGAGATACCATTCTTCAAAAATTCCCAATTGTCTGTACAAAAAAGCCTCATCAAAAAGCGGTAATTTTTTTTGACACTGTTGGATCTTAAGCAAAGCTTCAAAAGCATTTTGATATAATTGATCGGCTGAGACTTCATTCAGTTCGCTTAAATAGAGCCTATCCCCCAAGTCCGATAACAATAAAAACCCGTGTTCAAAATCTGCATGAATTACCCTAGGCACTTGTAAACCGTGTTGTTCTAGCGCAACGGCAATATCCGCAAATACCCGGGGGATTTCCGGAGGGGGTGCATCCATAACCACGTAGTGTTCGCCCTCAATAGCCACACGAAAATAGCGTCTGGCACTGGCATCACCCGCTAAAGACACCCGTTTGAAATGGTCTGTCTTTAAAACACACTTTAGCCATTGATCTAAAAGCTGCTCTCTCTGCATGTTAGCTCTCTCTCTTTAATAAAGATTTGCAGTCTACCTAGAAAATATGCGATGGTTTACACATTTCTTTGAGCGAACGAGGGCGGACACGGTGATCCACCCCTACAACATTAACCTATGAGGCATATACTGAACCGTTTTATTAACCTTGTCATCAGTCTAGTCTGTTTGCCAAGTCTTGTTTACGCAAATGGCATCGGGAATACGACTCCCTTTGATGATTGGGTATGCAGTGAACAATCACAAATACTATGTCATGGATGTTACTTACAAGAACCGCTCCCCTTCCCAGGGCAAACTGATCAATATCTTAAAACACTGCCCATCACGATTACCTCTGATCAGGCTGAGTTTAGACCCGATGGGAATTCAACATTGACAGGGCATGTGCACTTAACCGAGGGAAACCGTCAACTCTTTGCAAATCATGCAACTATTCACCGCGACCCACGCAAAACACAGGCCATCGATTTTATACAAGCAGACGGACACGTTAAAATAACAGAACCGAATATGCGAGTTGATGGTACTTCCGCCGAAGTGTTTGTTGAAAAAAACACGCAAGTTATTCAAGATGCAACGTATCGTTTATATGATCGACACAGCAGAGGTACTGCTACCTCTGTCACCGTATACGATAAAAAGAACATGGTTTTAAAAAAAGCCACCTATACAACCTGCGCTCCTTTTCAAAAAACATGGTTTTTGCAGGCAGAAAATGTTGACCTCAATAAAAAAACAGGGCGTGGTCGCGCACACCATACACGTCTTTATTTTTATAATGTGCCTATTTTTTATTTGCCTTACCTGGATTTCCCTATTGATAATCGACGTCAAACCGGTTTTCTTTTTCCCAGCTATGGGACTTCAAACCGATCCGGTGTAGAAATTGGGGCCCCCTTTTATTGGAATATTGCCCCAAATTACGATGCAACCTTAACGCCTACGCTTTATAGCGAACGGGGTTTAGAACTTAAAGGACAATTTCGCTATCTTCTTGCGAATAGTGAGGGCGAACTCGATGCAGCCATTTTGCCTAACGATCGCAAATATCGAACATTTAAAACGCAAAGCCTAGCAAATCCTTTCGGTCTCCCGAATAATGATCCGCGCATTACGGCACTGAAAACGAATAATAACCGTGAATTTCTCCGTGCAAAACATATCACGCGTTTTAATGAACATTTAACAACTGACCTACTTTATCAAACGGTAGGAGATGATAACTATTTTATGGATTTTGGAAATACCCTTGGATCTGCCAGTACAACACAATTACTACAACAAGGGGATCTGTTATTTCAAGCTGAAAACTGGACAATACGAACCCGCTTACAACAATACCAAACCCTACATCCCTTTAGTGGACCTGTCATCACGGATGTTTATAAAAAGTTACCCCAAATCAGTTTGCAAAATTCCTATGTAGATCTTCCCTGTGGTCTAGAATGGACAACCCAAGGCGAATTTTCTCACTTTGATCATAAAAAAGATCCGATGACAAATAATGCCTTTACAGTAGGCGATCGCTTTCAATTACGCCCTGGCCTTTCTTTGCCCATAGGCGCTCCAGGGTGGTTTGTAAAACCACGCATTCAAGCAGATTTTTTAGGCTATTCACTTACACGAGATCCAAACGATCGCACAACCCTGGCCAACAGCAATCGATTACTACCAATATTCGACTTTGATTCTGGATTAATTTTTGAACGTGAATTTAGTCTACAAAAAGAGACTTACATACAAACACTAGAACCACGAGCTTATTATTTATACGTTCCTTATCGAAATCAAAATGCTTTACCCATTTTTGATACCAGTTATCCGGGTTTTGATTACAACCAACTCTATCGAGAAAATCGTTTTACGGGTCTAGACCGCTTGGGAGACGCAAATCAAGTCACACTGGGTCTCACCAGTCGATTTCTCTCTGAAGTTACCGGTCGTGAGCGTTTAAGTTTAACAGCGGGCCAAATTTTTTATTTCAAAAATCGTCAAGTGACCATTTGTAACCCAAAAACAAATTCAATGTGTTTAAACCAGGAATATCCGAATGGACACACACGTGCACAATCTTCCTTCATTGGCCTGGCTCGCCTTAATCTCATAGATAACTGGTCTTTAAGTGGCAATACAGAATGGGATCCGTATCAAAAACAAATGGATAAAAAAGCGGCTGGTATTCAATATCAACCCAATGAGCGTTCGGTCGTCAATCTCGGATATCAATTTCTGCGACGAAACCTTGTTGATCTCAATCCGATAACCGGGGTAGCACAACGTTTAGATCAAACAGACGCCTCTATTGCTTGGCCTTTAACGCAAAATTGGCGGGTTTTAGGTCGCTGGCATTACGATTTGCATAACCGCCGTTCAAACGAAACCCTTATGGGCATAGAACATCAAGGCTGCTGCACTGCCGTGCGCCTCGTTGTTAGCCGTTTTCTAGAGCCTTTTGATAATACACGTCCCAACAACCCGAGACGATATGCAAAGGCGGTATTTATTCAATTTGTCTTTAAGGGTTTAGGTGGCGTAGGCAATAGCAAGGTCAACTCTACCCTACAACGCATTCCCGGGTATTGGTGGCGTGAGAACGAATATTAGGGTAGAATGGCGGCATCTTATTTTTTAACTGAGAGCGTTGCTTATTCAGGTTATGTTCTACCACGAAAAAGTTAGTTACTGGACTTTATATTATGATTAGATCTCGCAGTGTCTCCCTTCTTTTAGCTTGCAGCCTCGGATTGTTGTCTTTTTCGTTAGCGGCTCTGCCTCCCCAGAAAAAACTGCCTGTCCTCGATCGCATGATTGCTTCTGTTAACAACGAGGCGATAACGGAATCGGAATTAAATCGACAAACCGAGCTTCTATTGGTTCGACTGCGACAGACAGAAACACCCTTGCCTTCGCTGCCCGTGCTACATAAACAATTATTAGAAAAAATGATCTTAGAAAAATGCCAACTGCAAGTTGCAGCAGGGGAAGGCATCACAATCGATGAAAAAGCGCTTAACCAAGCGGTGACCGAGATCGCCAGTCGAGATAACCTTTCGATTGCAGAAATGCGACAATTCTTAGAAGAACAAGGCATTTCATTTACACAATTTCGTGAAACCATTAAAACAGAGCTTTTGCTTTCAAAAATTCAACAAAAAGAGATCGGACAAAGTATTACAATCTCAAAAGCAGAAGTTGATCATTTCTTAGCTTCACCCGCAGGACAAGATCAGTCCGGTACAGAATATCATTTAAGCCACATTTTAATTGCCCTACCTGAAGAACCTTCGTCAACAGAAGTCCAAAAAACGGAAGCGAGCGCCGATGCGCTTGCGAAAGAATTAAAGCATGGCGCAGATTTTGCAAAAATAGCCATTGCAAAATCCGCAGGGCAACAAGCGCTTGAAGGTGGAGACTTAGGCTGGCGCACTACGGCCGCCATACCCAGCGCCTTTGCAAAAATCGCGCCAACATTACGCGTGGGTGAAGTCTATGGCCCTCTTCGCAACGACGGCGGATATCATATTATTAAACTTTTAGCTAAACGATCGCCCACACAAAAACAACAAAATTCGACACAAGCGCGAAATAAGGCAATGGACACACTCTATCAACGCAAATTTGATGAACTCGTAGTGACTTGGTTAAGACATTTACGATCTGAGGCAGAAATCAAAATTTACTTGAATGAAACCTGATTTTTCTCATCGACCACGCAAACGTTTTGGGCAAAACTTTTTGCAAAATCCGCACGTTATTCAGCAAATTATCAGTACTGTTAACGCGCAACCTAACGATAATCTTATTGAAATTGGACCTGGTTTAGGTGTTTTAAGCAAATTTTTATTGGCACAAGTGAATCACCTCAACGTTATCGAAATCGATAGAGATCTGGCAAGTCAACTCGCCATTTCTTTAGGTCATTCTCAAAAATTGACGATTCACACACAAGATGTTTTGCATTTTGATTTTAATGTTTTTGAAACTAAAAACCTGCGGGTAGTCGGTAATCTCCCCTATAATATTACAACACCCTTAATTTTTCACTTGCTAAAATTTGAATCAAAAATTCAAGATATGCACTTTATGCTACAAAAGGAAGTTGTTGATAGACTCTGCGCAGAACCCAATAGCAAAGACTATGGACGACTCAGCATTATGGCGCAATATCATTGTGATCCCGAATATTTGTTTTCAGTTGATCCGAGTGCATTTTACCCATCACCGAAAGTAAATTCTGCCTTTGTTCGATTAATCCCTCGCCCTTTTCCGATAAAGGCTACCAATATCACCTTGTTACAAAATATTACACGCGATGCCTTTAATCTACGTCGAAAAACATTGTCAAACGCACTAAAACCTTATCTGGCATTAAAAGACTTTATAGCACTCGATCTCAGGCCAACCCTGCGTCCAGAAGTTTTATCCGTGACAGATTTTGTCAAAATCAGTAATTATATTGATCAACGATTAAATGCTGTTCAGGAAAAATCCTAAATGAGCACCTATGCTATCGGCGATCTACAAGGCTGTTTTGATCCTTTTATGCGCTTACTTGAAAAAATTCAATTTGATGAAAAACAAGATACTCTCTGGTTAACCGGCGATCTGGTTAATCGCGGACCGCAATCTTTAGAAACACTGCGCTTTATTAAAAATTTAGGCTCTCATGCCATCACCGTTTTAGGAAATCATGATTTAACGCTCCTCGCAGTCGCTTTTAATGCGATTTCTTATGATCCCAAACGATATACTTTCGGTGATATCTTAGCAGCACCTGACCGAGATGCTTTAATAGATTGGTTACGACATCGGCCTTTCATTCACCAGGATTCCAGTTTAGGATACACATTGGTTCACGCGGGACTCCCCCCTCAATGGGATCTCACACTTGCAAAATCACTTGCCTTTGAGGTCGAAATGATTCTGCAAAGCGAAAATCCCATGCCATTTTTTGAAAATTTGTTTGGAAACATGCCTAATCATTGGGATCCGACATTAACAGGTATGGATCGACTGCGCTTTATTGTTAATTGCTTTACACGGTTACGATTTTGTAATGTTGCAGGTGAATTAGAGCTGAAAGTCAAAGAATCTGCCGAAAATGCCCCAGCGGGTTATTTGCCATGGTTTTCTATTAATACACGCAAAAGTCAGGATTTAAAAATCCTATTTGGACATTGGGCCTCGCTAGAAGGCAAATGTAGAGAACCCAATGTTTTTCCGCTAGATACGGGTTGCGTGTGGGGAAATTGCTTAACTGCCATGCGTCTATCAGATGGTCAGAGATTTACTGAGCCATGCCAACCTCCAGCCTAGAGCTTAACTTTTATTTAAATACATCAACTTTATGTACTTGTAATAGGTGCCCTCGGCATTCGAAATAGCTAATAAAAAACCTTCTTTGCCATCTAAAAACCCGAGTCTAAATATATAGCCTCGCATAAAAGTCCAAAGCCCACGAAAAACCGCTTTTAAAACACTACCCTTTGCACCTTCAGTCTGTTTTTGCTTTGCGCTTAAACTGGAATAATCATTCATTTTTTTTAAGACCAAATCCAAATTAGGATAAGCAAGATGATGAATATTGCTTTTTAAGTTTCCAATATTGCCTTGTATTTCTATTCTTTCATGCGCTAATAAAGAAATAAAACGTGCTTGATTTCGTCGAAATAAAACAGCTTGGGTATCATGCCACCAATCACCAAATCGAATCACTTTTTGACAATATTCTGAACTAAAAGTAATTTCAAAAGCATCATAAGACGTATGGGGGATCTGTGACAATATTTCTGCCTTCAGCTGTGGCATAACGCGCTCATCCGCATCTATCGATAATACCCATTCTCCAGTGGCGGCTTCTAATGCACGCTGTTTTTGCGCCCCATACCCCGGCCAATCGGTAATAAATACTTTATCCGTATATCGCCTACAAATATCAACGGTATTATCTGTGCTACCCGAATCGAACACAACAATCTCGTCCGCCCACGCAACCGATTTTAGGCAATCTTCTATATTATGTGCCTCGTTTTTGGTAATAATGATAACGCTTAATAACGGCATATTTTGACCTTTATCTAAAATATTGACTAAAACAATCCGATGGAACGCTATCATATATTACAAAATCTTGCCCAACAACGAAAGCTGCTAACAAATCGGCTAAAACTTAGTTGACGATACTATAATATCCAAGGTTCAATAGCCTTCTATATCCTGACATTTAAGACATGGAGAGGTATCAATGTCCTCATCTTGGTTAAGCACCCTGCTTTTCGTGCTTTTATGGGCGAGTAGCCTTCCCGCAGGGGCAGATTACACGTTTAATATGACGCCAGGCATTACTGAGATCAGTCGGGGAATCCACCATTTGCATATGACCATTTTCTGGATCTGTGTTGCGATTGGTACCGGTGTATTTGGCGTTATGTTTTATGCGATTATTTGGCACCGTAAATCTCAAGGTGTAACAGCCGCGCAATTCCATGAAAACACCATGGTAGAAATCATTTGGACAGCGATCCCTTTTACCATCCTGATTTTAATGGCGATTCCCGCAGCACAATTATTACTGAAAATGCACAATACCGCAGAATCGGATTTATCCATCAAGATTGTGGGACATCAATGGTATTGGGAATACGAATACCTCGGCGAAGATGTGAAAATCATCAGCCGACTTGCCACCCCCCAAGATCAAATAAATAATAGAGATATTAAGGGACAGCACTACCTGAGGGAAGTCGACAACCCTATAGTTGTACCCGAAAAAAAGAAAATTCGCTTTTTAACAACTTCAAATGATGTGATCCACGCCTGGTGGATGCCCGCCTTGGGTATTAAGCGCGATGCCATTCCTGGATTTATTAACGAAGCCTGGGCGAATATTGATCACACCGGCACCTACCGAGGGCAATGTGCCGAATTATGCGGAGCACTCCACGGATTTATGCCCATCGTGCTAGAAGTCAAAACAGAAGCAGAATATCAAACCTGGCTTAGCGCAAAAAAAGCTGAAAATATAAAACCAACCCCCCATACAGAGTAATACACCATGAATAGCAGCGTAGAAAAACATTTTTTCGATACAGAAC
Organism: Gammaproteobacteria bacterium; assembly: GCA_035443705.1. Lineage (GTDB taxonomy): Bacteria > Pseudomonadota > Gammaproteobacteria > UBA6186 > Azoamicaceae > CADEGZ01. The sequence goes on along the minus strand of DAORSV010000005.1, from coordinate 15,204 downwards.
ATCACCGTCCACATAAGGGCATACTGCGCTGGGTATTCACAACAAATCACAAAGATATTGGCACACTCTATTTATGGTTAAGCTTTGTCATGTTCTTAGTGGGTGGCGCCATGGCCATGTGCATTCGCGCAGAACTTTTTAAACCCGGACTACAGTTTTTTGATCCCGGATTTTATAATCAATTAACCACATTACACGGCTTAATTATGATTTTTGGCGCCGTTATGCCAGCCTTCGTCGGATTAGCAAACTGGATGCTACCTATGATGATTGGTGCGCCCGACATGGCATTGCCCCGCATGAACAACTGGTCTTTTTGGATATTACCCTTTGCTTTTACGTTGTTATTAAGCACATTATTTATGAGCGGCCCGGCACCCGATTTTGGCTGGACAGCCTACGCGCCTCTCTCTACCACTTATGGTCCTAAAAGTACCGATTTCTTTATTTTTTCGATACATTTGATGGGGATTTCTTCCATTATGGGTGCCATCAATATTATCGCAACCATTTTAAATTGCCGCGCACCCGACATGACTTTAATGAAAATGCCTATATTTGTCTGGACCTGGTTGATTACGGCATTTTTGTTAATTTCAGTAATGCCTGTGCTGGCGGGAGCTGTCACAATGATGTTAATGGATAGACATTTTGGCACCAGCTTTTTTGATGCAGCCGGCGGTGGGGATCCCGTGATGTATCAACATATATTTTGGTTTTTTGGTCATCCCGAAGTGTACATTATGATTTTGCCAAGCTTTGGCATTCTGTCTGAAATTATCCCCACTTTTAGCCGAAAACGATTATTTGGCTACAGCTCTATGGTATACGCCACCAGTTCTATTGCATTTTTATCATTTCTCGTTTGGGCTCACCATATGTTTACGACAGGGCTACCGGTTGTCGGTGAAATTTACTTTATGTTGGCAACCATGTTAATCGCTGTTCCAACGGGCGTTAAAATTTTTAATTGGGTCGCCACGATGTTTCGCGGTGCATTGAGTTTTGAAGCCCCCATGCTTTTTTGTGTTGCATTTTTAATTATGTTTACCATGGGCGGTTTTTCGGGCCTGATGCTTGCCATGGTGCCTGCCGATTATCAATATCACGATACTTACTTTGTGGTTGCACATTTCCACTACGTTTTGGTACCTGGCGCCATTTTTGGAATCATTGCCGCGGTATATTATTGGCTGCCAAAATGGACAGGACATATGTATAGCGAAACTTTGGCAAAATTTCATTTTTGGCTATCGGCTATTTCTATTAATGTCTTATTTTTTCCCATGCATTTTTTGGGTTTAGCTGGCATGCCAAGACGGATCCCCGACTATGCCTTAGAATTTGCAGATTTTAATCGCATTGCAAGTGTCGGCGGTTTTGTGTTTGGCGCTTCTCAGCTTTTGTTTTTATATATTGTGATTAAAACGATTCGAGGCGGTGCAAAGGCACCCGCACAGGTGTGGGAAGGTGCGCAGGGTCTAGAATGGACCTTATCTTCGCCACCACCTTACCATAGTTTTATAACACCCCCTAGCGTGCATTAATGGACGATCGATAATGGAAAAACCCCACAAAACACTTATCTATCGACTGTTTTTTATTGTTGTGCTGATGTTCGGTTTTACATTTGCATTAGTCCCGATTTATAACGTTTTTTGCGATGTAACAGGCCTTAACGGCAAAGTCGATACAAAAAAACCGGGGAAATTTGTACGTTACAAAAACGAAAATGCTTTGAAAGCTGATCGCCTTATTGTGCTTGAATTGGATATTAATCACCACCAAAATATACGTTGCGAATTCACAGCAGAAAAGCCCGCACTTCAGGTGATCCCCGGCGAGCTCACACATACCATATACCATGTTAAAAATTTAACTGATAAAAAAATGATTATTCAGGCCATCCCGAGCATTAGTCCCGGATTTTTAGCAAAACATTTAAAAAAACTAGAATGTTTTTGTTTTGAACAGCAAACGCTGGAGCCTTTTGAATCACGCGATTTACCTTTGCGTTTTTGGTTAGAGACGGAAATTCCAGAAGATATTCATCGAATGACTTTGTCTTATACTTTATTTGATGTCACGGAGTCAAAAAAATGACAGACGATTATCAACGCTACTATGTGCCCGAACAAAGTTATTGGCCCATTATCGGTTCCATTGGTCTTTTTACCATGATTATCGGTGGGATTAATGTATTGCACGAGCATGACGGTTGGCTCATTTTTTTAGCAGGTTCTTTTGTAACTGTTTTTATGATGTTTGGATGGTTTGGCAGTGTGATCAAAGAAAGTCGCAGTGGACTCTACAGCCCACAACTGGATCGTTCGTTTCGCTGGGGAATGATTTGGTTTATTTTTTCTGAGGTGATGTTTTTTGCTGCTTTTTTTGGTGCACTTTTTTATGCCAGACATTTTTCGGTTCCTTGGATGGGTGGTATTGGCGCGAAACCCGCAACTCATGCGTTATTATGGGATCACTTTAGAGCACTGTGGCCCTTATTACAAAATCCTGACCCCACGAAATTTTTAGGGCCTTTTGAAGCCATGGGCGCTTGGGGACTCCCAGCTTTAAATACAGTGATCTTATTGTCTTCTGGTGCAACGGTTACTTTTGCACATCTTGCCCTTAAAAATAATCATCGAAAAAAATTAATCCTCGGATTAATAGCAACGGTTATTTTAGGCATTTTATTTTTATCCTTTCAAGCCTATGAATATTATCATGCTTATACAAAGCTTGGACTTAAATTAAATTCGGGCATTTACGGTTCGACGTTTTTCATGTTAACGGGTTTTCATGGCGCACATGTCACCATTGGTACAATTATGCTGATCGTAATTTTGGTGCGCTGTATACGCGGACACTTTACACCCGAAAAGCATTTCGGATTCGAAGCGACTGCCTGGTATTGGCACTTTGTGGATGTAGTCTGGTTAATGTTGTTTATTTTTGTTTATTGGCTTTGAAGTAATCCATGGGGAGCTATCCAACCCATCGCGAATGCAATCAATAATGCAGCAAACAAAACAAGGGAGAGAATAATACGCACGGAAAGCGCTCTGACTGTTCGCTTCGTTTTACCTTGATCTTTGACTAAATAATACAAACCAGCGCCTAAACTCGTTAAAATACAAAATAGCATGACAAATATCAATACAGTTGCTAATGTAGATGGATTCATGAAAAAACTCTCTCTTCAGTTGGGCCGATGGACGTTTACCCCCGGATGGGTATCCAGTCTGGCTACTGTACTGCTGATACCACTGCTCGTCTATCTCGGATTTTGGCAGCTGGATCGGTATCACGAAAAATTAAATAACCAGCAAGCATTGGTAAGTCGCATGAATTCCCCGGTGATTCACCATATTTCACCCGATGTTACACGACTCGATCCGCCATTGCGATACCGCCAATTACAAATCACAGGACATTTTTTAAACGAACATCAAATCTATCTTGATAATCAAATCGTGCAGGGACAAGTCGGTTATCGTGTGATAACACCTTTCCAACCCATAGGGCAATCCAAAATGCTACTCGTCGACCGCGGCTGGATTCCACTGGGCAAAAGCCGAAATGAACTGCCCACTATCAAACCTGAGCTTTCAGAACAAACACTGGTAGGCACGATTAATCTCCCCGTCAATGGGCTACAGCTTAACCAGCTGTTTAACAAAACACCAGAGAAAACCATGGATCAAATTTCCTGGCCACGCCGGGTTCAAGGTATTGCGTTTGAAAACTTAGAATCCCTGCTTTTACAAAAACTTTACCCTTTCATTTTACAACTAAACCCAGAAGATCCAATGGGATTTAATATTCAACCTATTACCTTTAACCCACCACCCAGTCGACACTTGGGATATGCCATACAATGGCTTATAATGGCGGCGGCTCTCCTATCTTATTACTTAGTAATAAATTTACACCGCCGTGCTAAAACAGGTAAAGTGGAGTCCTGTAATAATTTAAAAAATAGGAAATAAAGTGAAATGACACACCGTAATAAAAAAATGCTATTAACCTTCTTATTTTTTGTTTTCATAGTCAGTGTAGGCGCATGGCTGAAGCCTTATCTTGAACCCTATTACAATGCTCACTTTAGGTCATACGATTATCAATACCCAAATGCTGGCCAAGATTTCGTGTTAGGTATAGAACCCCATGATACCAATGTGCCCCAATTTATTTTGAACATAGTCAAATTGGCTTTTCCTGACAGAAACGTGGTGATCTCAAACGACAGGCAACCACATCTGATCTTAAGATCTGAACATATAAAAACAGCGTTATCTAATTTACCTGAATATCAACATTGGAATGCCCCTTATATATCTTTTTCTCAAGAATATTGGACACTCGCAAAACAGAGATATCGTAAAAATGCACCGCCGCTAGCCGAATTGGTCTCCAGAAAGCCACGGAAAAAACGAGAATTCTATTTTCCTTTCATCGCCTGGTGCGGATTAAGTCCCGAAAGAATTTATATTGATAATAAAACCCGAACAAAATTTTTAGCTTATATTGCATCTAATTGTATTAAAAAACGCGATAAATTATTTTCATTAATAAAAAGCAAAAAAGACAGTGCCGAGGCTTTAGGGCGTTGTTCTAATCCAAATAAAACAACATTCCCCGGGGGCTGGGGAAAATTAGATCACGTATATGCACATTATGACTTCGGCTTCGCGATGGAAAATCACCAAGTTCCAGGATACATAACTGAAAAAATACTGAATGTGTTTAGAGGCGGGGCTATCCCGATTTATTGGGGCGATAGCGAAACAGTAAAAAGCTATTTTAATCCTAAGGCTTACATTGATGTTGGGGCGTTTGATAGCCTAGAGGAAGCCGCAGACTACATTGTTAGGTTATCTCGAGATAAAGAAACCATAAACAATATGCGTAAAGAGCCGATTTTTAAAGACAATCAAGTGCCTGAAATATTTCACATCAATACCGATCCCAACCATCCCTTATTGAAACAAGCAGCTCAATTTATTCGTTCAGAATACAATATGCTTTTGGAACAAGATCGTAGTCATAAAAAGTCATCATAATTCGCTGAATTAAAATTCGTCTACATCTAATATGTTCTTGCAATGAAAGAAAAAAGATGACTCCAAACGCTAGCATAAATCTAACACTTGGGCCAAACGCACTAATCGGTTACAATGCCCATTGAAACATTCAATGAAATTTTAAATGTACGTTATTTTGACATATGGTTAATCACTGCTTAAGGAAGAAATACCATCGGCTGACGCCTTGGCTGCTACTCTTGGTCTTTTTTGGACCCTGGCTAACAGCGCAGCTGATCTACGTCAAACGTGATCAATTGGCTTTTAAAACAATTGAAACAGGCACACTCGTCTCTCCGCCTATACAAGCGCAATCGCTACCCTTTTATGATTCTGCCTGGCTAGGAAAATGGCAAATCGTCTATATGGCACCCCAAAATGATCATGATACAGATGTCATACCCATGCTAAACCAGCTACACAAAGCTTTAGGTAAAGACAAGCATCGTGTTGCCTATCAAATTATCGCGACAAAAGGCGCATTAAAGCAACACCCTTCTGCAAAAGAAGTATTTAATCTCGTGCTATTAGCCCCGGGCGAAATTGCGCTGATTGATCCCCGTGGTTGGTTAATGATGCACTATCCAGCCAACCCTGATCCGATTGGCATGCTAAAAGATATTCGCCGATTATTACGATATTCACATGGCTAAACGATTAGCATACGGCGCAACGCTACTCGCTTTTGTTGTGGTTGTATTAGGTGCGTACACGCGTTTAACAAATGCAGGTCTTGGTTGTCCCGATTGGCCAGGCTGTTATGGACAGCTGGTTCCACAGATAGATGCCACAAATCCTCTGATTAACGCAGCTAAAGCTTGGACAGAAATGATCCATCGTTATCTTGCGGGATCATTAGGTATCATTATTTTTGTGCTGGCTTTTTTTATCGTTAAAAACAAATCGAGGTTCAACAAACAATCTCAAATACTGGCAATTACGGTGAGCGCTTTGGTTATTTTTCAAGCGCTATTGGGCATGTGGACAGTCACGCTCAAGTTATTTCCAGTGGTTGTGATGGCACATCTTATGGGTGGACTCGCAACGCTGTCGCTGCTCTGGTGGCTTACTTTAACATTACAATCTCACCATACGGCTCTGTACAAAAATAATTTTTCTTTTTTTTCCTCGCCAAGCTCGCCCTGCGCAAACATGCGTGAGCGACAAAGTAAAAGTTATTTTTGCACAAAGCCTCGCGCCCTACGCATATGGGGAATAATTGGGCTTATCATGCTTCTAATACAAATATTTCTCGGCGGATGGACAAGTGCAAATTATGCTGCTTTAGTGTGTTTAGATTTTCCATTTTGTGATAATTTTAATCAAAATCTGGGTTTAAATTTCCAGTTTGCCAATATAGTTAAAGCTTTTAACTTTACAGCTGTAGGTGTCGATGGTAGCCAGGGTACACCACTCGGCTATGCTGCACGCATAATGATTCATATGCTGCACCGCATAGGCGCACTTTTAACAACCCTGATTATTGGATGGCTTGTATTACTGACATGGATGCGATCACAAAATAAGTCTATTCGAATAGTTAGTATTATGATGATAAGTCTGTTAATCATACAATTTTTTTTAGGCATCACAAATGTTTTGGCAAAGTTACCCTTACCGATAGCGGTTGCACATAATGCAGTTGCCGCGTTATTATTGCTTAGCGTCGTCACTTTGAATTATTTTATATTTACGAAAATATATGAAAAATAATAGCCACCATTCAAGCCTTATTGCAGATTATTTTACGTTATGCAAACCCAAAGTTATTTTGGTGATGTTGATCACAACTTGGGTTGGCATGCACCTCGCAACCAACACATACGTGCCGTGGAATACCTTTATTTTTGCAACACTCGGGATTGCTTTAGCCGGCGGTTCTGCTGCTGTGATTAATCATCTGGTCGATCGCCATATCGATGCAAAAATGACGCGTACTCAAAGCCGCCCTATGGCCAACAAACGCATATCGATTCAAAGCGCCTGTATTTTTTCGGCTATTTTAGGCGTGAGTGGATTACTGATATTAGCTGTTTTTATCAATCCCTTAACCACCTACCTGACCTTTGTAACCGTTTTAGGCTATGCCGTTCTATATACACTTTTTCTGAAACGCCAAACACCACAAAATATTGTTATCGGTGGTGCTGCAGGTGCAATGCCCCCTTTGTTAGGCTGGACAGCTGTCACAGGCCATACCAGTGCATTCGCTTGGTTATTGGTACTTATTATTTTTACCTGGACACCTCCACATTTTTGGGCTTTGGCGATTCATCGAAAGAATGACTATGAAAACGCCAATATCCCCATGTTACCAAATACGCACGGCATCCCATTTACAAAATTATATATTGTGTTATATGCCATTTTATTGCTTGTGGTGACGACGCTGCCCTATGCTGCGCATATGGCCGGAGGGATTTATTTCGGTGCAGCCAGCTTTCTTGGAACTGCTTTTTTAGTTCAAACGCTAATTTTATATCGCACAGAAGCTAACAACACGGCTCTAAAAACATTTAGTTTCTCCATTCTGTATTTGTTGTTATTATTTAGTGCATTGCTGATTGATCATTACATTCAACTGCCATAGGAGGCTTTTGTAGATGTACATAAAACGCGTTTTTTTAACTGTTGGTCTCACGCTCGCCGCTGTTTTTATCGTTTGGTATGGCGTTAAACCCATTCTCGAAAAAAATGCGCCACCCATCATCATGCCTGAAATTACCACGGCAACGATTTTAAAACCCAAAAATGTTGTGACAAATTTTTCTCTCACCGACACGACAAACCAACCCTTTACAGAAAAATCACTTTTAGGACAATGGACGCTGATGTTCTTTGGATATGCGCAATGTCCGGAAATTTGCCCCAAAACCTTAATAAAAATTACCGAGCTTTGGAAACAAGTTCCACAAGATTTACATTTTGTATTTGTAAGCTTAGATCCTGAAAGTGATACGGTTCAGATCCTGCGAGATTTCTTAGGGCGCTTTAATTCTGAGTTTAGAGGCTTAACCGGAGAAGCAGCTGTTATACAAAAACTGGCTAAAGCATGTGGAATCTACAGTTGGCAAGATCCCAAAGCAAATGATCCCAGCAAGCCTAAAATGATTGATCACAGCGCAACACTCTTGCTCATCAACCCCCAAGGTCAGCTACACGCTGTCTTTTCACCACCTTATCATCCAGAGATCATGGCAAAAGATTTGAAGCAAATATTGTCTACCTCTATACAAAATCGATAGGCAATTTAGCGCACCTCCTATAGCGTATCTGGACTCGACTGCGTATTGGTGGCGCTTGGATGCACGGCTTCTGCGCCTGCTGCTGCCACAGCGACAGCCTCTTCTCTTTCTCTTGTCAAATGGCGTTGGAAGCCTGGTAAAGGGTTCCAGCGAATCTGTACGGTTTCAAAATCAAAAGGTGCCAATGGTTTTTTACAACGGTCTAATTTTTCTTTGAGTTCCCTTTGCATTTTCTCAAAAATGATGCGATAGCGTGCAGCCAATGTCATACCCGTTTCAGGCTCCTCCCTAGTTGCATAATGCAAAGCTTCTTGCCTAAAAAAGTTAATCGTTTCTTTAAGCCCATCTTGCACCTTTATTAAGGTTTGTATAACCAGCTGTCTTTGCTCTTCAAGGGACTTAGCTTCTTCTTGTAAATTGGGTTTTTTGATGCGGATCCTCGCCAGTTTTAACAAACCGATCGCGTCATCTGCATTGTGCCATTTGTGAAAGAGCGTGGGCATCGAATCATACAAAGTTTTGCCATCTCTAAAAGTAATTTTCAAATCAATGAATCTTCCATTATTTTCAAGAGTGACATCTGTAATCAATGACTCTAAATACTCGAGCTTTTCCGAATCCGACTTGCTGTAATACTCAACAGGAATGCCTGCAAAGTATAAGGTATTTCTTTCCTGTTGCAACCGCTGTCTCGTTAATTTTTGCATAAGCGCGGTTTGATCTTCTTTGCTTAATAAAATTTCACCCGTTTCTGGAGAAGTGCAAAATGGATCTGCTGGAGACTCCCAAGATTGTTCAGAACTCACATGCTCGATCCCCGCATCACATAATTTATTGAGTATTTCTTCTAACTCCGAGCACAGGTAAGTGTTTACACTGACGTATTCCGGCACTTCATGTACTGAATAGAAAAATCCAGCAATGGCTTTATTCAAGGCGTCTAATCCTCTCTCTGGATACAAGGATGTAAGAAAATGTTGTAAGACCGTTTGGAAGGTATGAGCCAATGTAATGTGTTTCTGAACCGCAATAGAAACAACAGGTTCTACTGCCAAATCTGCAATTCCAGATTCTTTAACATGTGCGCAAATTGCATGTCCGGCATAGGAAAAAACAGCATCCATTTGAGACTTTCGGTTATTTTGTATATGAAACAAATCGTGCGCCATAAAAATTAATGGGCTCATAGACACCCCGTGTGCATCCGCAGGCTTATCACTTAATCCTAACAAACCCACTTGTTCTAAATAGAGTGATAACAACAATGTAATGCCCAGTTTATTTTCCCCCATGATTGGGTAATAGACTTGAGTTGGAAATTTTGCATCCAATTGCTCTTCCAGTTTTTTAGACACCTCAAGAGATAGCCCAATGTTAGTTCTTGAGCCCGTATTGGCAATAGCCATCAGCGCATCAGCATGACTCCATGCATCCGCTCCCCATTCATGATCTCTATACTTAAAAAGCCGTTCTATAAGTTCAGGATTGTTATGTCCTTCTGCTGCGTGTCGAAATACCTCGAGTTCCTCTGCAGAGGCTTCCTTCAACGCCGCTGCAGTGCGGAATAAGACGCTAAAAAACCAAATAGATGTCAGTTGATTAGAACCCGTAAAACGAGATAACTCATTTGCAATTCCAGTTAATGTACTTGAAGAGGCTTGTCCCTTAAAGACCAGTTGATTATTGCAAGCTTCAATGAAGCCAAGTAATTCCGTTGCAATTTCATTTAACAGGGGTAGAAATTGAATATCCTGGCGATTTAACCCTGGGTATGTTTCTTGTGTGAAAGCGCGATATTGTTGTACAAGCTCAGGGTTGTACTTCTCAAGCCCTCTAAGATGATATTTGGGGAGAGTTAAACTTTTTAAGAGTTCCCGAAACGCTTCTGGATTGACGTGTATTGGCGGAACCTGAATATCCGCTAAATGCTCTTGTGGATTGACTTGTACGGGTGAAGCTTGGGGCGCTTCTAAATCTTGGGGCGCTTCTAAATGAAACTTAACTTCTGGCGCATTTAGTTCGGATATTAATTGTTCTGAAGATTGCATGTAATGTCCCCTAACATATAAGCATAATAATTTGCAACTGTATCAGAAACGTCCCGCGATAAAAAGATCTAAGTTTCAAAGCTTGTTAGCTGAAAATTTGTTAGTTAGATTATTTGCTTTAAGGCTGGGTGCTACAAAAACTATCCACAAAGTTATCCACAGATATTCTGGATAAAAACAAGACTCATCGACAGCCCGGAATTTAAAGTTATTTGGTTATCCAAAACTTTATTAGACTGGATAACAAAAGTTATTCACAAGCTACAAAGCGACTTAGACGGTCGTTATCCAACCCATGTTAGTCGGGTAAAAAATGTTAAGGTACGGAATTTGTTAAAAATTTACTTTAAAAATCATATAGATAAAAAATAATACCTCTATAGAGACCTATTTTACGTTTTACAGCTTGGGTTAGACGACAAATATAATATTTAGGTTATGCACAGAGTTATCCACAAGTTAAACAACCGATTGACCCAGCATATCCAATTTTATTGATCTTTTATTGACCTCAAAATTTTTAACAAGTGATTTCTATTTTTGAAGGTCAAACTCATTTATCCACAGCAAATTGGAATAAGTCCGCTATCCGAAATAGCGCAAAATGCTGAATTTTTTAGGGAAGGCTTTGCATTATACTGTAACGGTCTACCTACAAAATCAACGAGTTGTCCACCCGCGGCTTCCAAAATACACTGGCCTGCGGCTGTATCCCATTCGCTTGTCGTGCCAAATTGCGGATAAAGATCAACTTCTCCCGATGCTACCAAACAAATTTTCCAAGCGCTGCCACAGTACAACAACTCGGGTTGGTTTAATCTGTTCATTAATGCCAACCAACCGGGTTTGGTATTTTGATTTAATCGCCGGCTCGCTGCCACCTTCAAAGAACCCTTGGGAAAATGATTCGTATGAATGCGTACAGGATCGGCAGAAGCCAGTTTGGCATACGCTCCTTCACCCTGAATCGCCCAATAGGTATGTCGGTGCACCGGAACAACCACAACCCCCAAGACCGACGAGTGATTCTCGATTAAGGCAATATTGACCGTGAACTCTCCGCTGCCTTTAATAAATTCCAGCGTACCATCTAAGGGATCGACGAGCCAATAACGAGACCAATGCGAACGGATCTCGTAAGGTGTCGTATCACCTTCTTCAGAGAGAAAAGGTATTGTTGGATCAATGGAGAATAGTCCTTTCTGAATAATCTGGTGGGCGCATAAATCCGCTTCGGTCACAGGTGAAGTATCTAACTTTTTCTTTACCTGATAGGCGTTGCGATCGTAAATATCGATAATGGCTTCCGCTGCCTCAAGTGCTACGGACAATATTTTGGGTATCCAATCTTGATATAACATGCATACCTAGTATATCACCTTCGGTTCAGTTGACTAAAAAAATTTAATTCGCGCTGCCAATTTTCAATTGGTTCTGCTATGATGCAATTCCAAATTTACTACAATAGTGTTAACAAGAATGGATCAAAAATTCGAATTTTTTTCAGATGACTACGTTTTTGAAGGTGGATCTCCACAATCAGACAGTACACGCGAGCTCATTGTACGCTTAGATAAATGGCTCTGGGCAGCTCGATTTTTTAAAACCCGTGCGGTCGCAAGGCTGGCAGTGGAAAAAGGAAATGTCTTTTACAATGGCGAACGTGCCAAACCCAGTCGAGAAATAGAGCTTGGTGCAACGCTCATTATTCAGCAAGGTCGATGCCAAAAGACGGTTATTGTCCGCGGACTCTCTACCCGTCGACGCGGTACCGAAGAATCTATACAACTGTTTGAAGAAACGGAAGAAAGCCGCCTCAATAGAGAACAAGCATCTGTCTTTCAACCTGATTACACGCAGCATCCCTCACAATTTCAACCGCAGTTGTTTTATCCTTCAACGCCTACAGAAAGAACCGGTAATTACAATACAGTGCAAGGTGAACAACAGAGAGAACGCCATGCCATTCGATTTCTACGCCGCTCTTTCAATAAAGGTGAATCCCGCACACCACGAACCACAGTCACTCATCCCAACTATTCACAGGCAGATAGCGAGAATCTTGATTGAGTGAACATCATCCTCCGCATCGCCATTCCTGTTCCTTTACGACAATTATTTGATTATTTGCCACCGATAGAACCCCATGCAGTAAAATTAGAACCCGGCATGCGTGTACTCGTTCCTTTCGGACGCCGGAAAACGGTGGGGATCATTGTAGAAATCACTGATCACACGGATCACCCCATTGAAAAGCTGAAACATATACAGGCTTGCTTAGATCAAGAACCCCTTTTCCCAAAAACAATTTTATCGCTGATCCAATGGGCGAGCCGATATTATCAAGGTGCTTTAGGCGAAGTGTTTGAAATAGCGATACCTAAAAGACTGCGACAAGAACCTAAGGAGCTAATCCCTAAAGAAATAACGCTCAACACAAAAAAACAAGCTCACAAAAAATCTAAAAAACAATCGACGTCCTCTCTCATCTCTACGACAATATCTCCTGATTTAACGCTGAATCCCGCTCAAGAAAAAGCCATCAATAGCATCACACATCATTTTGGACAATTTAAAACATTTGTGCTGGACGGCGTGACGGGTAGTGGCAAAACAGAAGTGTATATTCGTGTGGTTCAAGCCGCTTTGCATGCGGGAAAACAGGCGTTATTGCTCGTACCTGAAATCGGATTAACCCCACAATTATTGTCGCGTTTTCAAGAACGATTTGCTGTTCCTATTGCGGCTTTAAATTCGTCTTTAACTGACAAGCAACGTTTTCTGGCTTTTGAAAATGCAAGAACGGGTGCGGCACCCATTGTGATTGGCACGCGCTTAGCCGCTTTTGTGCCACTCAAAAATCCGGGAGTTTTTATTATTGATGAAGAACATGATGCCTCGTTTAAACAACAGGAAGGCTTTCGATACCATGCGCGCGATTTGCTTATCTTGCGCGGATCACTCGAACACTGTCCGGTTGTTTTAGGGAGTGCAACAGCTTCGCTTGAAACACTACATAATATCCAGGCAGGGCGTTTTCATCCACTGTCTTTACCACACCGTGCAGGTAACGCCATTTTCCCAACGCTGCAAATTCTAGATGTGCGTCATAAAAAATGTGTAGAAGGATTATCTTCTGAACTGATTGTAGCGATGCAAGAACATATTGCCAACAAAGGTCAAGTCTTACTCTTTTTGAATAGGCGTGGCTATGCGCCTGTGTTAATGTGTTTTGCCTGCGATTGGGTGGCAACCTGCAAAAATTGCGATGCAAAAATGACGCTACACCAGCGTTCGGAAACGCTACAATGTCATCACTGCGAATTAACAATACCTCTCTATACAGAATGTCCTTGTTGTAAAACAAAAAACCCAAAACCTGTTGGGATTGGTACTGAGCGATTAGAGGCCGCATTACAAGAAAATTTTCCAACCCAGTCGATTGTTCGCATTGATCGCGACACCACACGTAAAAAAGGTGAATTAAAAAAAGCAATTGATCTGATTCAAGAGGGCAAAGCCGATATACTGATTGGTACACAAATGATTGCAAAAGGGCATCATTTTCCGAATGTGACTTTGGTTGGGATCTTAGATATTGATCACGCTTTATTTAGCACGGATTTTCGCAGTATCGAAAAAATGGGACAGCTTATTACACAAGTGGCAGGACGATCGGGGCGCGCAGAGCGACCAGGACACGTTATTCTACAAACCTGTCATCCGGAACATCCTCTACTGAAACAATTATTAGAAAAAGGCTATTCTGAATTTTCTAATAGTCTCTTAACCGAACGCAAAATGACAAATCTGCCTCCATATAGTTATCAGGTACTCATTCGCGCAGAAGCTGTTTTACTCGAAAAAGCGCTCGCTTTTTTAAGCTTTGTTAAGAAAGAAGCGCTGCTAAAATCGATACCAAAACTCACTATTTTTGGTCCCATTTCAGCACCAATGGAACGGCGTCTTGGAAAACACCGCGCACAATTATTGTTTCAATCACCCGAGCGTTCTACTCTACAGAAATTACTACAAAAACTTGTACCCAAAATTGAATCGAATATTATTGTGAATACCGTTAAATGGTCGTTGGATGTTGATCCTATCGACATGTATTAGAAACATGTATAAAGAAAACGCCAGCAATGTTTATTACTGGCGTTTTTGGGCTCTTGCATTAAATTAAAATTCAAGAAAAGGGCAGACACGGCGGTCTGCCCCTACAGTAATTGGTATTCATGAATTTTACATTTTAAAAATATTCCTAACTAAATACATCCGCTATTTATACGACAAATTAAAAAACCAGATCAAATTAGGATAATTGACAATCTTGACTCATTGTTCGCATCTTGAAGTGTAATGGGCATATCAAGTATGATCTTTAATAATAATTGACTCGCGATAACTCTTGAAAAGCGTCATAGGTTTGTCTCTTTAATGCGTGCACAGATAATATACATTATAATTGCACGAAATATCGTTTTATGTCAAAATATAGTTCAACAAAAAGGTAACAGGTCAATAACACCCAATATGTTGTTTTATAACCTAAAGACGGGCATTCAATCAAGATAAGTGGTAAAAATATGGAAATAGAACATACCTTAACACCCACCAGCCAAGACATTGATTTTTTAACCCAAAAAATTAATGAAGAAACAGCGGAATTTGGTTCAGCCTATCCGTTCGCATTTTTTATACGAAATGATGCCGGTGAAATAATTGCAGGTTGCAATGGCAGCATTATTTTTGGATCTATTTATACGGATCAATTATGGGTTCATCCTGAATATCGCAAATCTGGTTTGGGACATAATTTGA
>DAORSV010000004.1:0-39305 GCA_035443705.1 Gammaproteobacteria bacterium | reverse complement strand
AGTGAAAAGAGTCGTGAGTGCTCTAAACATTGGAAACTCCTTTTATTAGTTTACAGAAGTAGGTGATTCTAAAGATGTTGTGGAGGCCGCAGAAGCTGAAGAGGCCTTAGATTGTTGTTCTTTGTACTGCTGTACAAAATCGATAGGCTGCAAATGAACCATTCCGAATCCGCCTTGATTGACTAAATGGCTAACCTCAGCGCAAGCATACGGATAAAGCTGATTCATGCAAAAACCATTGAGTATAAATTTTTCGTTTTCGGGCGTAAAACCGGTCAAAGCATAACGACCTGCTTGTTGAAGTTGTACTTGCCAGAGCAATGCGCCATTGTGTTTAGCGGTAACCTGTAGCGTTAAAACGACTTCATGCGTATTGTCTGTCGGGGATTGAGGGTAAACATTTGCATGAATCTGTAAATCAATAACGGGTTGCGCTACCGTAATTTCGGGCACTGTAACGTTTGCTGCTTCAAATGAACTACTTTTAGTATAAATGCGGTGAACTTTTAGTTCCGCAGCGAGATTTGGTTTTGCAGATGCTTGATTCTCCATACTGCCTCCTTGGCCTTAAGCTTTAAGTTAATCAGTTAACCTCTGCATTCTTTCAATGCACATAGATTGACGCAACCATATACCTATTTATTTTTCTTTGCAACCCACTTTTTCAAAAAAATCAGTAAAAGTAGAAAATTAAAAATATGCCTAATAATAAGCGATATATCACAAAAGGTAATAGGCCAACGCTATTAATGAGTTTGATAAAATAATGAATACAAAAATAGCCACTGATCCCCGATAAACATAACCCTGATCCTAAGGCTATCCAATTGACAGCAAC
The DNA here is from genome assembly GCA_035443705.1 of Gammaproteobacteria bacterium. Classification (GTDB taxonomy): domain Bacteria; phylum Pseudomonadota; class Gammaproteobacteria; order UBA6186; family Azoamicaceae; genus CADEGZ01. Next base: position 38,467 of record DAORSV010000004.1, on the reverse strand, counting down.
AGGACTTTTAATCAGCGTAATCGTTTCCAATCCGCCGGCTAAAATAATCACGGGAATCGACAATAAAAAAGAAAAGCGGGCTGCCGCTTCTCGCGTTAACCCTGCAAATAATCCTGCAGTAAGGGTAATACCCGAACGCGACGTGCCTGGAATTAACGAAAGCGCTTGTGCACCCCCAATCAGGAAAACATCACGCCAATTTAGCATGCTCAGCGAACGCTGTTGTTTTCCGATTTTATCAGCAAGCCACAAGATTAATCCAAATCCAATGGTCGTGCAGGCTATCACCATTGGTGAGCGAAGTGTTGTTTCTACGTGTTTTTTTAATAATAACCCGACTAATCCCACAGGAATTGTTGCAAAGCCGATAGACCAAAAAATCTTTGCTTGTAGCGTTAAAGCCCGACCCGAACAGGATTGTACAAAATCAATCAGCATACAAACCAAATCTCGCCTAAAGTATGCGATAACTGCAAGCAGTGTTCCCAAATGCACAGCAATATCAAAGGCAAGACCTTGATCAGGCCATCCGAATAGTGTTGGCATTAAAATAAGATGCGCCGAACTTGAGACCGGCAAAAATTCTGTTAAGCCTTGTACTAACGACAATACGATCACCTGATACCATTCTAACATTTAATTTCTCACTTTTAATTTTTAACCAAACCCAAGTTTAATACGCCAAGACTGCTTTGTTGCTGTGCCTCTCGGCGAAAAAACATGCCTTGTACACGACCTGACACAAAACAATGCACGCAAATTTTCGCCATATCAAATACCCTTGTGCTAATATCACACTGATGCCAATTTCCGGGAGAAAAAATGCAACCTTACATTCTCGTCGTGTATTATAGCCGCTACGGTGCCACAAAAAACATGGCCAATTTAATCGCACGTGGCATACACAGTGTCTCCGGCATTGAGGCAAAATTAAGAACAGTACCGCCAGTTTCTGCAACCTCCGAGGCCACAACATCAGCAGTGCCAGCCGATGGGGACCCTTACGTAACCCTAGAAGATCTAAAAAACTGTGCAGGTTTAGCGATGGGTAGCCCTACCCGGTTCGGTAATATGGCAGCACCACTGAAGTATTTTATTGATAGCACAAGCAGCTTGTGGTTATCGGGTGATTTATCTGGCAAACCTGCATCTGTATTTAGTTCTTCAGCCAGTATCCACGGGGGACAAGAAACGACCCTGATCAGCATGATGCTACCTTTAATGCACCATGGCGCCATTATTGTGGGCATACCCTATACAGAAAGCACTTTAATCACGACAACGACCGGCGGAACACCTTATGGCCCTACACATGTTGCCGGTGCTGATAGCAAATTACCTATTTCAGAAGATGAAAAAACACTCTGTTTGGCTTTAGGTAAACGCTTAGCAAGTATTACGTTGAAATTATCAAAGATCTAAAACATGTTTAACAAATGGAATGGTTAAACGATGTTGCTCTACCAATGAAGCACGATCAAGCTTTTCTAAAATAGACTGTAATTCGCTCATGTCGCGCGAACAATGGCTTAATAAAAATTGACCGACCGTTTTATTTAACTTTAAACCTCGAAGTTGAGCGCGTAATTGCAATACAACCACTTTTTGTTCATCCGTTAAGCGGTGTAATTGATACGTGACTCCCCAATTTAAACGAGACTTTAAATCAGGCAACGAAAGGGGTAAATATTTTGGCGCAACATCGGCTGCGATCAACAAGCGCCCTTTTTTCGTCTGAATTCGGTTAAATAAATGAAAGAGTGCCTCTTCCCAAAGTGACAGATTTGCAATGTGATCGATGTCATCAATACAAACTAAGGGTAAATCTTCTACTCCTTGCAGTGCGCTTAAAGACAACTGATTTTGATCACGCAATGAAATATAAAAAGCAGCGATCCCTTTCTCTGAAGCAGCATGACACGCGGCTTGCAATAAATGTGTCCGCCCAACACCCGCTTGACCCCATATATAGAGAAATGGCTCACCCATGCCTTGCGATAATTCTGAGATAGCCTTAAGTGCTTCTACGTTATCCCCAGGATAAAAATTTTGCAACGTTGCATCATCACGCCATTGAATATTTAAAGGGAGTTGTTCAATCACGCGATTATAAAACCCCTGCTACTTCATAAACCATTGAATCTTCTTCTGTTGTTGATTCGGCAGCAGCGGGTGTTTTCGTTAAGATCTGTCCATCTGCAATGGCATTAATAAGCATCGCTTTGCTTTGGGTTGTGACTAATTCAAATAGGGTCTTATCTGGCATGATTTGAGCCACTTCCGCTTCCGAAACTCCCGGTAATTCTCGAAGATATTTTAATATTTTACTATATTGCTGTACATCTAAATTACCCGAGACCGTTAAGATTAAATGGTTGATAACCGGTCTTTCTATTTGATCTGCAGACACCAGAACCTTATCGCCTTTTAACTTAAGCGCCAACGTATCTGCAACTTGATCCAATACAACATTTAATTTAGCACCTGAATTATCCCAATCGGCTTTTTCGCCCTTGTTGATAAAACGCCAATGCGTTTGCCAAATTCCGTTTGTCTCTGCTAATCGTCCGGATAAAATCACATCGGGATTATATCGTTTAGCGGCTTCTTCTAAAGCCGCAGTTCCTTCTCCCACCAGATCTTGTTCCGAAACTAAAGCAGTATCAGTGAGATCCATCAACGCAAAAACAGCGGGAATTCCACGTTGATTTAAGATTTTTTCCATGTTGGATGCAATCAAAGGATCTCTATCTGCACCACTCAACCACACTAATGTTAGAGGACGATTTTTATTCCAAGGAGATTGTTTAACTGAATTTAAAAGCGCATTCACACGGTTTTCATTAAAAATAACCTTAATCGTTTTTTCAAGCGCAGAACGTTGATGATATGAAAATTGTTTAATGTAACCATCGACATTCGTCAATGCATTTGTGACCTCAGGTGTGTTTAAAAATTGACTAGATCCCGATATGCGCACTAATGCCGTTTTAAGAGCCTCTTTCAACAATTTTTTTTGATCAAATTTTTCGGTTTGATTTTGTGTCGATAACTCTACCTGATATAACTGCACTTCGACCGCATAAAGTCCAGTTGAAAAACTCAAGAAGAAAAAAAATAAGAGCGACAGTTTTTTTATTCCGCTATTCATAATGCGCATTCCTCACAACCCAAACAATCCAAAAAGTCTAAGAATCCCTATTTGCATCCATTGCAACGGCGGATTAAGGATCATCGATAAAATATTTGTAAAAATCAAAGCAACCAAAATCATCAACCCATAAGGCTCTATCAGATCGTAAGATCTCGACAAACGCGGCGGTAAAAGACTTGAAACAACACGACTACCATCCAACGGTGGAATAGGCAGCAAATTTAAAATCATCAACATTAGATTAATCGAAATACCCGCGTTACCCATATAGGCTAAAAACAGCGCTGAGGAAAATCCTTGTTGAAAAAGCATAACGCCCATTTTTGCAATAAACGCCCATAAAAGCGCCATCAGCAAATTTGAGAGAGGCCCAGCGACGGCTACCAGTGCGGCATCCTGTCTGGGTTTTCGTAAATTTCGCCAGCTTACGGGAACAGGTTTTGCCCAACCAAAAACAAAACCACCCAAAACCAAGCATGAAATCGGTACAATAACCGTACCAACGATATCAATATGTTTAAGGGGATTCAGAGTAAGACGCCCCATCATCAATGCGGTGCTATCTCCTCGCAGATTTGCAACCCATCCATGTGCAACTTCATGAACTGTTACCGCGAATAAAACCGGTAATACCCAAACCATCACTTCCTGTACGACCGTTAAGTACGCCATTTTGTATTGATATCCATTTGTACTCGCTATTCTGAGGCTAAGACGGCTTCCGGTTTAGCATCCATTAAGGATTGTGCGTTTTCTAATAACGTCTTTAATTCTCCTTTTTGATGCAATTCAGAAACAATATCACATCCGCCTATTAATTCGCCCTGAATATAAAGCTGCGGAAAGGTTGGCCATTTTGCATAAGAAGGCAATATTGCGCGAATCTCAGGGTTTTCTAAAATATTGACATACGCATATTTTGTCTTTAATGCATCCAAAATCTGTATAACACGCCCAGAAAAACCACACATGGGAAAATCAGGACTCCCCTTCATATAGAGCAATATTGTGTTGTTGTCAATTTGTCGTTTAATCCTGTCTAGGGTCTCTACATCGCTCATTTTACACCTCAGATTCTTTAAATTCAGGTTAGTCACTCAGAATTCTACAGGCTCGAAGCCAAAAAGCCAAGGGGACCTGCTCTCTTGGCTTTTTGGCTTCAGTGCTGATACACTTTTAATTCATTCTTAATAAGGAGAGATGGCCATGGCCATAGAATTACCCCCTTTACCTTACGCCTTAAATGCACTAGAACCCTATATTTCACGAGAGACTCTGGAATACCATTATGGCAAACACCATCAAACTTACGTAACAAATTTAAACAACTTACTTCCTGGAAGTGGCTTTGAAAATCACACACTTGAAGAGATTATTAAAACCTCTTCCGGCGCCATCTTTAATAACGCTGCTCAGGTCTGGAATCACACCTTTTATTGGCATTGCTTAACGCCCAACGGCGGTAATGAACCCTCAGGCGAACTTGCAACCCAAATCCAAAAAGCATTTGGATCTTTTAGCGCTTTTCAAGAACAGTTCACCAAAACAGCCATTGCGACTTTTGGCTCGGGCTGGGCATGGCTTGTCTGTACACCCGAAGGTAAATTAGAAATCATTAGCACCTCCAATGCGGGTACACCCCTAACAGACAATAAAAAAGTGCTGCTCACTTGCGATGTCTGGGAACACGCCTATTATATTGATTATCGAAATGCGCGTGCAAAATATGTAGAATCTTTCTGGAAATGTGTTAATTGGGCATTTGTCGCTAAGAATTTTTCAAGCGAATAGCTGAACAGCTATTATTTAAGGGGTCCGCATGTCACATTTAATGGATGTTTATAAACGTCTTCCCGTTACCTTTGAGCGCGGCGAAGGCGTTTGGTTATGGGATACCAACGGCAATAAATATCTGGATGCCTTAAGTGGCATTGCGGTCTCTGCACTTGGACATGGCAATCCAGTCCTAGTCAATGCCATTCAAACACAAGCAGCAAAACTCATTCATACCTCAAACCTTTACCAAATTGCAAACCAAGAAAAATTAGCAGACGTTTTATGCAGACTGACTGGGCTATCGCAAGCGTTTTTTTGCAATTCCGGTGCGGAAGCGTTAGAAACAGCCTTAAAATTAGCACGATTGTTTGGTCATGAAAAAGGAATCGATTTTCCGCATATTGTTGTGATGCGTGGCGCTTTTCATGGCCGCACGCTCGCAACCATTTCTGCCGGGGATAGCAAAAAAGCGCAAACTGGATTTGAACCTCTGCTGGCCGGATTTATTCGGATCCCTTATAACGATATTCCTGCATTAGAAAATCTCGTAAATACCCACGATAATATTGCGGCTGTGCTTGTAGAACCTGTACAGGGTGAGAGTGGGATTCAGGTCCCCGATGAAAATTATTTGACTGAAATCCGTAAAATTTGCACGCGTCAAAATTGGCTTATGATACTGGATGAAGTGCAAACCGGCTTAGGGCGAACAGGTACTTTATTTGCTTATCAGGCGCATCATTTTTTACCCGATGTTTTAACGCTTGCAAAAGCTTTGGGTAACGGGATGCCCATTGGTGCTTGTCTCGCACAAGAACAGATTGCAAGTTTGTTTAAACCCGGCAGCCACGGTTCCACTTTCGGTGGAAATCCCCTATCAACGGCAGCAGCTCTAGCAACACTCAAAGAAATAGAAACACATAAGCTTTGGGAAAATGCAAAACGTCAAGGCCAGCGATTATTAGAAGGCTTAAAGGAAAAACTCGGCAAACATCCATGCGTAAAAGCTATCCGTGGCAAAGGTCTTATGATTGGCATTGAGCTCGATAGACCTTGTCGCGATATCTTATTACTTGCTTTAAAAAAGCGAATTCTTTTTACCGTCTCAAATGAAACCGTCATTCGCTTACTGCCACCCTTAATTATTAATGATGAACAGGTTGATCAAATAATAACGCTTATTCCGGAATTAATAGATGCGTTTACGCACTAAGAAACATTTTAAAAGTCTGTCAAGAAGAGATCAAAATGTCTCTTTTGTTTGAGCCATCTTATCGAGTATTTGAAAAAGTTGCTCGGGGATATCCTGCAACGGCGTTACAAAGTCTGCCGCTTTAAGCTCAACAGCCGCGCCCGGCATACCCCAAACAATACTGGTTTCCTCGTCCTGTGCAATAACAATTCCACCGGCATCATGAATTTCTTTTGCACCATTTGCACCATCTCTACCCATCCCGGTTAATAAAACCCCAATACCTCGCGAACCCGCACTTTCAGCAACGGAATGGAACAAGGCATCTACAGACGGTCTATGACCGCTAATCGGAGGCGTATTTTCCAAGGTACAGTAAAAATAGTCTTCACGCGATTTAACAACTAAATGATAATCGCTGGGTGCAATATAAACACAGCCGGACATAATCGCATCACCCTCTTTTGCTTCAATAACCTTTAATCTACAAAGTTTATTAATTCTATTTGCAAATGGTGTAACAAAATCTTGCCGAATATGTTGTGTTAAAACGATCCCCGGAAAAGTTTTGGGTAACTGTCTAAAAATACTTTCAATTGCTTCGATACCACCCGTCGAACTACCTATTGCAATAAGGTGTTTTTTTAAAAAATCAGATTCATAAATGGCGTTTTCCAAATATGATTTAGTGTTTTCTGAATAATTTTTGACAGAAACTTTAGCTTTAGCTGCATTTTTTATCATCTGAATTATTTTTTTTGCATACGCTTGAATATTACCCAGTTCATCTGTAGAAGGTTTTGATGAATAGTCAACAGCGCCTAATGCCAATGCTTCTAATGCAATGCTGCTACCCTGCTCAGTCAATGAAGATATCATGACAACCGGTAGCGGATGGAGGCGCATGAGATTTTTTAAAAAAGTAATGCCATCCATTCCAGGCATCATAACGTCTAGAGTTAGAACATGTGGACAAACTTTTTTTATTAAATCTCGTGCTATATAAGGATCGGATGCTTTTCCGACAATTAAAATATCGGGATCAGCCGATAAAATTTTTTCCAGTAAATCCCGCATAAATTTAGAGTCATCAACAATTAAAACTCTAATTTTTTTTTCTAAATCTTCCATACTTTAACGAACCTTCTTGTACATTGTTTTTCCAAGACAAATATAGCGGCTCGAAAACAAGTTTAAGCTTTCTGAATGACCTAAAACAAGAAAACCACCCGGCTCTAATAATTTATCAAAATGTCTAAATAATTGATTAGTCACTTCTGGTTTCAAATAAATAGTGACATTTCTACAAAAAATGACATCAAATAGATTTTTCATAGGCCACGACTCTAATAAATTCAGCTTTCTAAAAGCAATAATTTCTCTGACAACATTGTTTATTTGTATTTTCTTAATATTATTGTCTTCAATAACATGAAAACTTTTTACATGATCACTTAGTTTTTCAGCATAACTTTGATTATAAATGCCTTCTCGTGCCATTTCTAATGCATTTGTGTTAATATCAGTTGCCAAAATTTTGATATCATACTCATAAATATTTCCGATGGTTTCAAATACAGTCATCGCTATTGAATAAGGCTCTTCTCCCGTAGAACACCCCGCAGACCATAATCGAATTTTTCGTTTTGACGCCATTAACATTGGTAAAATATGATTTGACATATATTCAAAATGGTGTTTTTCCCTAAAGAAATCTGTTGAAATATTTGTAACCAAGTTAATTAAACATGTCATTTCTTGCTCATTATTTTTTATAAATTTATAGTAAGACTTAAAGTCTGATATATCCAATTCTTTAAATCTTTTAATCAATAAATTTTCAATAAAATCTCTTCTTTTAAAATTTAAATTAATGCCTATTGCAGATTCAATCAGTTCTTTTAATGTCTGATATTCTTCATCTGTTATCAACTGCCAAAAAAGATCTCGCATTAGAATTCGGTCCATTCATCTGACTTGGGAGGAGCGGTTCTAATTTTTCTTCTTTCTTCGCCGTTCGGAGATAGCGCGCTGCGTTTTCTTTTTTCTATCTTTAAATAGTTTTTCTTTATCGGCTCTTGTTGAGACAAAGCCTCTTGAGATAAAGGCGAAACTTTAAAAACATTGACTAAATTATCCATATGCTGGGTTTGCTGCTCGAGTGACTCAGAAGCTCTAGCGGCTTCTTCAACCAATGCGCTATTCTGCTGAGTCACCAAATCAATTTGGTTAATGGCAATATATATTTGTTCCATTCCGCTACTTTGCTCTATAGAAGCATTCGCTATTTTAGACATAATATCTGTTACATTACTCACAGCGGTTACAACTTCGGTCATTGTTTGACCTGCTTCATCTACCAATTTTGCACCACGTGTAATACGTTCCACCGTTGTATTAATTAAAGTCTTAATATCTTTTGCAGAATCCGATGATCGCAAAGCCAAATTACGGATTTCAGTCGCAACCACTGCGAACCCACGACCTTGCTCTCCGGCTCTTGCCGCTTCAACTGCCGCGTTTAATGCTAAAATATTTGTTTGAAAGGCGATATTATCAATAACGCTGCTAATTTCAGAGACTTCATGAATGCTTTCGCTAATACTGCTCATCATGGCAACAACCTGATTAACAGCGGATCCACCTTTAAGTGCCACAATGGAAGCAGATTTAGAGAGATCATTGACACCTTTTGCATTTTCAGTATTTTGCTTTACTGTATTTGTAATTTTTTCCATACTGGCAGAAGTTTCTTCCAAAGCAGCTGCTTGTTGATCAGTACGTTTAGCAAGATCATTATTACCCAAGACAATTTCTTTAACAGCATGGCTAATTGCAGCTGTTGCTGCTTTAATATCTTTTAATAATTTTTCAAGATTTTCTACCGTATGATTCATATAAGTTTTTAATTCCTCAAAGGATCCTTCATACCCATGAGTCATTTTCTTTGTTAAATTTCCCTTTGACACAAAATCCAAAACTGAGCTAACGTCTACAATAACATCATTAAAAACGCTGCTCATTTGATTAACATCATCAAATAAATCTTTATAAAACCCTTCTTTTTCTGTCAGATCTATTCTATTACTCAGCCTTCCACTTTTTGCATCGGTTACAACTTGATGCAAACTTTGAACAACATGCAACAACATTTCTCGCATTTCATTAAAACTTGCGGCTATTTGCGATAATTCATCATGTGTTTCTAACTCAAACTTTTCATCAAGAGACCCTTTAGAAATCTTCTTAGCCCCCATAACCAAAAGATGAATACTTCTCATAACTGATAAATAAATACCTGTAAACAAATAAATAAAAACGAATAATACAACAAGAACTATTGTTATTTCTATGTAAAATGCTTTTTCTAGATTCTTGATACGGACATCAAGCAAGCTTGCAAGTGTTTCTCCAATTTTTTTATGATACTCATACGTTTTGTTTAATAAATTTACATATTGATTCCTAAATTCCTGAGGTACTGTATTAAGTTTTCCATTTAAGATAGTCTGTTCTAACGCAGCTGCTGCTAAACTTGCTTGCGTTATAAGTTCATTTTTTATCGGCTCAATCACGTTTTCTAATGATGCATTGTTTGCAAGTACCCTTTCTTGATTTTGTTCTATTGTAGGCAAATTATACTCTTGCATTAAAACCTTAATCCCATATAATCTATTTTGTTCTTCTGGCGTGAGCACATGGTCCGTAAGAAAGCTTGCGCTTAGATCTAGAATTGATGCTTCATTTAAACTTAAGGCAGGCAATTGTGTGCAATACGAATCCGAAAGATAAAACGTATCCATTCTGTCATCAAAAGCAAGATTTGAAGCATCACAAATACTCACAACCAAGTTAGAGATATCATTTACTATTCCAAGCTCGTCAGAAATATTCTCAATTTTTCTTTTAATAACTGCCACCTTATTTTTTATGGGTTCTGTCTGTTTTGGGTCAACAAAATTTTCATCTAGTTTTTTTAAATTATCTACCACTAAAGCTATAGAACGCAGCGCTTCAGCTTGTTTATCTAACAACGCCACTTTATTTGCAGCATTGTCTGGCGCAACGGTATGCTCTAAATGTCGATACTGCTGCAGTATTTGAAAGGTTTTTATAAGCTGAACATTAAAAGTAACACCAAACAGCTCCACCTGAGATTTTCTTATTTTACGGTAAGCTTCATACGCAATCTGAGAAGATAATACAGAAACAATCAGCACTACAATTGTGCCCAATAAAACCAGTTTTTGAGGATACCGCAAACGATTAATTAAGCCAACTGCGGGTTTAAAAATTTTATTCATGAAACACTCCAGCTTTGTTCCGGAAAAGACACAAAGCATTCTGTTGCCAGCAATGCAATCTTTTTTCCTTTGACATCTAAAACACCTTGAACACATGATTTAATTTTTATATTTTCTATTTTCGACTGAGATTCAATATCGTCATATCGCACGGTATTCATTTCTGTTATCGAATCTACTGTTACACCGATGTATCTATTTCCTTCTTTATTTTTTACTTGAAGAATAATGATAACATTATTAAAATTATGCTCTTGTGTATTCAGCTCAAACGAAACCCTAGGATCAACAACAGGAATTATTTTGCCCCTTAAATTTATAATACCTCTAATAAAATCGGGGGAAAATGGAAGCCTGGCATATTTCTGCCATACACACACCTCTTTTACATCTTTCATAATGAAAGCATATTCTATATTTTCGAGAAGAAAACATAAATACTCTTCACTAACCTGATCTGTATCTTCTTTATTCAGTGCTCCTGTAGTGCCTACTGTTTTAACAGGAACAGAAGATGACTCGGCGATTTTACTGGCTATCGACATATAATCAGATGCCAGCTTTTCAATTTCTTTAACATCTAAAATAAGTGCTAATTCTCCACTTCCTAAAACAGTTGCACCTAAAATACCTGGCACTTTATTATAATTTTCTTCAATGCTTTTAACGACAATTTGCTGTTGAAACAAAAGCTCATCGCAAGACAAACAAAAAACCGTTAACCCAGTTTTTACTTTAATTAAAAGTTTCCGAACACCCTCTCGTTTCTCTTTTCTTGAAAACAATACACTGTCAAGATGGATTAATTTAAACTTTTCTTCTCGCAATGTATAATATTCCGTCTTATCCGAAGATAATGTAACTTGACTTTCATCTAATTGACGCATTTCAACTATCATATCTAAGGGTATTGCATAAAATCCAGCCTCTACCTTAATTAATTGACAATCCATAATGGCTAATGTTAAGGGAAGCCGCAATCTAAATGTAGCACCCACATTTTTAACAGAAATAACTTCCACTTTTCCACCCAAGTCATGTATATTTTTCATAACGACATCAAGACCAACGCCGCGCCCAGAGATATCGGTAACTGCTTCGGCTGTTGAAAACCCAGGTTGAAATATGAGCTGATAACATTCTGCTTCTGTTAATATTTTTTCTTTTGAAATAAGTCCTTTCTTAATGGCAACGGCTCTAATTTTTTCTGCATGAAGACCCGCGCCATCATCTTTTATATCAATAATAATATTATTTCCAGATTGATAGCTGCTTAATTCAATACTACCCTTTTTCTTTTTTTTGTTTTTTTCTCTCTCTACCGGCGATTCTATGCCATGATCAATTGCATTTCTAATTAAATGCATTAAGGGATCGGTAATTTTTTCTACCATTGTTTTATCAATTTCTGTTTGCTCGCCACTGATCTTAAACTCTATCTCTTTTTCTAATTGTTTAGACAACTCTAAAACCATCCGTGGAAAACGATTAATTGCAAACGCGATTGGAACCATGCGCATCCGCAATATCGTTTCTTGCAACCGCCTTGAGTGTTGTTCTAAATTCTCCAAATTATCGCTAAATTTTCTGAGTATTTTTGAGCCCAACTCTTTCGTTATTTGTTTTAAAACAGATTCAGTTAAAACAAGCTCTTCTGCAGTATTCATTAAGGAATCAATTTTTTCAGTTGCGACACGAATAGAGGTAATCGCTGGTGCTAAACTGATTTCTTCTTCTGCCGGTTTCTCTAGCATATCAGGCGCCAACAGATCTAGTTTTATTTCAGATCCTTCTGTACCCCATGCCAGAATCTCTTGAATATCTTTTTCTGGAACATCTCCCAGTAATTTTAATGTCCATGACAGATAACATTCTGTCGGTATAAATTCAGAAAACTCTGGACATCGACTGTAATCACAACTTATTTCTAAATTACCTAATGATTTAAGTGTGCCAAAAATATTTTCGGGATGATTACCTCTTTCCAATGTATCCGCTTTTGGTACAAAACTAATAACCCAACCCTGGGTTTCTGTACTTGTTTTTTCTGTTTTCGAAAGATCACTGTTATTTTTATTTGCTTCAATTAATGCGGTTATCAATCTCTTTGCACATTCACCTTCTGTCTTGCCACTTTTTCTAATTTCCAACAACATACTTCTCAAACAATCACTTGATTTTAACAACAAGTCTAAATGCTGTTTTTTCATTTCAACCGTTTTTTTTCTAATGTTTTCTAAAAGATTTTCTAATGTTTTCGCAAGTTCATTAATAGCTGAAAATTTAAATATTGTACTATTTCCCTTAATAGTATGTACGGATCTAAACATTTGATTAACATCTTCTGCGTGGATGTTTTTTAAATCTAATTTTGATAATGCCACTTCCATTTCTTCAACATTTTCTAAACTCTCTTCTATAAAAGTGGGCAAGAGTTCATTGAAATCGATTGACATAGCTCAATCACTCCCTGTACGCTTGAATGCGAAAACGTCAGTCACACCCAATAATTCCGATAGTTCCATTATTTGTGAGGCGGGATTTTTCCAATAATAGGCTATATTTATTTTTGAAGCGGCTAAAATAAAATTTAGAAACAGCTGTATTCCAGCAACGTCTATTTTTGAAATCTCACTTGCCTCTAAGCATATTGTTTTTTTTATTTGCAATGCCTGCAAGAAGATCTCTTTTTGACCCACAACAGAAGAGAGGTCCACCTCTGACCCACAATGAATGATAGTTTCGCTGCTTGTTTCTTCGATACGCATATCCAGAGTATCGACACAATGCGATCAGATCTAGACCCCTTAGCAAAAAGCGCGTAGCGCTTACACTAACCGCCCATGGCAAGCCTTATATTTTTTACCAGAACCACAAGGACAGGCATCGTTACGACCTATTTTGGCATCCTGACGCGTATAAGGCTGCACACGACCCTCTTCAGCTGTATTTACAGCGGGAACAGGGTCTGTGACTAATGACGCATCTGCATGCGTAAACTGCAGATTTTGAGGTTCATGCTCGCGGCGTTGCTGATCAATCGCATTGATATCCGACTCTGAGCGAAATTCTACCCGCATCAACAACCCAATGGTCTCCCGCTTAATACTCTCGAGCATATCCGTAAACAGCGCAAAGGCCTCTCGTTTATATTCTTGCTTAGGATCTTTTTGTGCATAACCCCGAAGATGAATACTTTGTCGCATATAATCCATCGCGGCTAAATGTTCTCGCCACTGTGTATCCAATACACTTAACATCACGCTTTTTTCGAGGTGCCGCATGGCCTCGGACCCAACCTGCGCTTCTTTGGCATCGTATACTGTTATAAATTCCAACAAAATGCGTTCTTTTAAAAGCGCTTCATGCAAATTTCGATCCGCTTCTAACCAGCCAGAAATGCCTAATTTTAATCCAAAATCTCGCTCCAAGGTCTGTTCTAGACCCGAGATATCCCATTGTTCCTCAAAACTTTCAGGCGGAATATATTCTAAGACAACCGCATTAACGACATCTTCACGAATGGCCACAACGATCTCTTTAACATCTAAGACTTCTAATAAATCATTGCGTTGATGATAGATAACCTTGCGTTGATCATTTGCAACATCATCAAATTCTAACAATTGCTTACGAACATCAAAATTGTGTCCTTCAACTTTACGTTGCGCATTTTCTACCGCACGAGATACCCACGGATGCGTTAAGACTTCTCCATCTTTCAACCCTAATTTGCTTAACAAGCCCGACACATTATCTGAAATAAAAATACGCATTAAGTTATCTTTCAGCGATAAGTAAAAGCGCGTTGATCCCGGATCACCTTGTCGTGCAGAGCGACCTCTTAATTGATTATCAATGCGTCTAGATTCATGCCTTTCAGTGCCAATAATATGCAATCCACCCGCTTTAATAACATCATCATGCCGAATTTGCCATGCTTGCTTTTCGTCGGCACTTGCATCTGCTGCTAATTTTCCCCCTAAAACAATATCCGTACCGCGACCAGCCATATTGGTTGCAATGGTAACTGTTCCTGGACGACCCGCTTCTGTAATAATTTCGGCTTCTCTTTCGTGTTGCTTCGCATTTAAAACTTGATGTACAATATTTTTTTGTTTTAAAAGTCCCGACAAATATTCTGAAGTTTCAATAGAAATCGTACCTACCAATACCGGTTGTTTTCGAACAACACAAGACGCAATATCTTCTATAATGGCCTCAAACTTTTCTTTTTGGGTTAAATAAATAAAATCGCCCATATCTTTTCGTTGAATGGACCTATTGGTTGGTATAACAACCACTTCTAAGCCATAAATTTGCTGAAATTCATAGGCTTCTGTATCGGCGGTACCGGTCATACCTGCCAGCTTTTGATATAACCTAAAATAATTCTGAAAAGTAATAGAGGCGAGTGTCTGATTTTCACTTTCTATTTTAACGCGCTCTTTAGCCTCAACAGCTTGATGGATCCCTTCTGACCATCTTCGTCCTGGCATCACGCGACCCGTGTGTTCATCAACAATAATAACCTGATCGTCACGTACAATATAATCAACATCACGCTTGAATAAAGCATGCGCTTTTAAACCCGCATACAGATGATGGATAACTGTAATATTAGCAGCATCGTATAAACTCTCGCCCGCTTTCAAGAGCCCTTCTTTTAGCAACAACTTTTCGACTTTGACATGACCGTCTTCTGTTAAAAAAGCCTGCCGACTCTTTTCGTCCACACTATAATCGCCAGTCCCATCTTTTTCTTTTTGTCTATCAAGCATAGGAATAAGTCGATCGATATGCTCATATAATTCCGAACTCTCTTGATCGGCACCCGAAATAATTAAAGGTGTTCGCGCCTCATCAATTAAAATGGAGTCCACTTCGTCAACGACTGCATAATGTGTTCCGCGTTGTACACGCTCTGATGATGCAAACACCATATTGTCGCGTAAATAATCAAATCCAAATTCATTATTTGTGCCATACGTAATGTCGGCAGCATACGCTGCTTGTCTCTGTTCTCGATTTAAACCATGAATGATAACACCAACGCTCAATCCCAAAAATTCATAAATGGGCTGATTCCATTCCGCATCACGTTTTGCAAGATAATCATTCGCTGTCACTAAATGCGTTCCCTTACCCACTAAGGCATTAAGGTACAAAGGCAAGGTCGCCACCAAGGTTTTTCCTTCTCCCGTTCGCATTTCGGCAATTTTTCCTTCGTGCAATACAATACCACCGACTAACTGAACATCAAAATGCCGCATTTTAAGTGTTCTTTTGGAGGCTTCACGAACCACCGCAAAGGCCTCTGGTAATATCTGTTCTAGTGAAACACCTGCTTGAATTCTGTCTTTAAATTCAGTTGTTTTGTCGCGCAACTCAGAATCTGATAATGCTATCATACGAGGCTCGAGAGCATTGATACTCTCAACCACTCTACGGTAGCGTTTGAGCAGTCTTTCATTCCGACTGCCGAAGGTTTTTCTAACAAGCTTAGTAATAAACATGGTGATTTTTGCCTATTTAATTTAAAATTACCCTATGGAACCTCAAAAACATTCACAAAAACATTCAATGGTCGAAATTTTAATAATTTCTCCCATTTTAAGCCAAATTGTCAATAAAGTAGAGCAATTAGCCAAATTAAACCGTATTGTACACCAAAAATGCAATCCAGAACTGCGAAAACACTGTAGAGTTGCTAATTATCGCGATGGCATTCTCATTTTAACAACACATTCTTCGGCCGTAGGGCATCTGTTACGATTTGAAAAAAGTGAATTATTAACAGCACTGCGCTCGTTGCCAGAATGGTGTCATTTAAAATCTATTAAAATCCATGTACGACCAAAACCACCTGGATCCGAAATTGCGCCTTTACCCCAAGCAGGACCTCAAACAACCCCTGTCCCGCTTTTGCCAGAACATGTTGCAAAAGATCTGAAAGAGACCGCTTTAAATATTAATTTTCCACCCTTGCAACACGCTTTGCTGCGTTTGGCGGGGGGATTTCTACCGTTATGCAGCCGTAGCAGGATATAAGTACGTAATAGGAGACACAGTCTCATCTTCAAAGGTAACAATCTCATAAGCCGATTTTTTAGCCAGCAATGCTTGCAGCAGTCTATTATTCAGCGTATGCCCTGATTTAAATCCTCTAAATGCACCCAACACACCTGTGCCTAACAAGTACATGTCTCCGACGGCATCTAAAATTTTATGTTTGACTAATTCGTCTTCGTAACGCAATCCATCTTCATTCATAACACGATAATCATCTAAAACAATCGCATTATTTAAACTACCACCCAACGCTAAATTATTCGCTCTTAACCATTCATATTCGGATAAAAATCCAAATGTTCTGGCACGACTCACTTCTTTCACATAAGACGTGGTTGAAAAATCGAGTGTCGCTTCTTGGATGCTATTTTTTAAAACAGGGTGATCATAATCTAAAGTAAAAGAAACTTTAAAGCCATCAAAAGGCTCTAGACTAACCCATTTATCGCCATCTGAAACCGTGATTTTGCGCTTAACACGCAGAAATCGCTTAGGCGCATCTTGCTCTAAAATACCCGCGGATTGCAGTAAAAACACAAAAGGACCCGCACTGCCATCCATAATCGGTACTTCGGACGCACTCACTTCTACAATCGCATTATCAATGCCTAATCCTGCCATCGCCGATAATAAATGTTCTACCGTAGCAACCCTCACGCCATCTTTAATTAATGTCGTTGAGAGTGTTGTATCTCCGACATTTTTGGTGCTCGCTGCAATCGTAACAACGGGATTTAAATCCACTCGCCGAAATTGAATACCTTGATCAATCGCTGCTGGTTTTAGCGTTAACACAACTTTAACACCAGTATGTAGCCCTACGCCCATTGCACGAATAGTATTTTTGAGTGTTCGTTGTTTAATCACAAGGAGTTCCCTCAATTGGCGCTCGTCGACGTAAAAAAGCTGGAATGTCTAAAAAAGGATAATCCACACCGGATTCAACAGGCTGAACCGACCCTTTCTGCTGTATCACCTGACGGCGACCTGGGACAGCAGCCACTCTACTGGATTCACGTGTCGCTTCTGGCACAGCAGAGCCCATCTTATGACCAAGAGATAGTTTGCCTAAACCCGTCGCTACCAAGGTCACACGAAGCTCGTCTGTCATGGAAGGATCAATAACCGTACCCACAATAACCGTCGCATCCTCTGAAGTAAAATTCTTAATGGCATCACCAACTTGCTCAAACTCCGCAATAGACATATTTTGACCCGCGGTAATATTCACCAATACACCTCTCGCTCCGGATAACTCGATATCGTCTAACAGCGGGCTTGAGATAGCCGCTTCTGCTGCTAACAATGCTCGATTTTCCCCAGAAGCTGATCCCGTACCCATCATCGCTACACCCATTTCTGACATCACAGTACGTACATCGGCAAAATCTACATTAATAAGACCTGGTCGTGTAATCAGTTCTGAAATACCTTGTACAGCACCCAATAAAACATTGTTGGCCGCTTTAAAAGCATCCAATAAAGTCACACTTTTTCCCAAAACACTTAATAATTTTTGATTGGGAATGGTAATTAAAGAATCAACCACCTGGCTTAACTGCTGAATGCCTTTTTCAGCATGCTCCATACGTTTTTTACCCTCAAAAGGAAAGGGTTTAGTAACAACAGCTACCGTTAGAGCGCCTAATTCTTTAGCCACTTCTGCAATGATAGGCGCAGCACCTGTACCGGTTCCGCCACCCATCCCTGCTGTAATAAAAATAAGATCAGCGCCCGTCAAAACTTCTTTGATCCGATCTCTATCTTCTAACGCACTTTGGCGCCCCACCTCAGGATTTGCACCGGCTCCTAAACCTTTCGTAATATTCCGGCCTAACTGTAAGATAACACCGGTATGATCCGTCTCTAATGCTTGCGTATCGGTGTTGGCAAGAATAAATTCTACGCCATCAAGATTGGCAGTGCCTAACATATGCTTAACAGCGTTGCCACCACCACCGCCTACACCAATGACTTTAATAACCGCATTTTCTGAAAAACCATCAATCAACTCAAACTTGCTCATGTGAGAAGCCCCCTTAAATAATAAATTCTAAATATTCCTCTGAAACCAATGCTTCACGCGACCGAAGACGCGTTTAAAACCTTGACTTGCAAACTGTTCAGCACGCTGCTGTTTTGCGGCTTGATAACCATATTCCAAAAGTCCAACTGCTGTGGCATAAACCGGATTTTGCACGACATCAAGCAATCCTGATATGTTACGCGGTGCACCACATTTCACAGGCAATTGAAAAACTGCTTCTGCGAGTTCAACAATCCCTTTCATATGCGCGCTCCCACCCGTAATAACAACGCCTGCACCCAAGGCATTTTCTAATCCAAGCTGGCATAACTCCGCTTGTACTAAAGAAAATAATTCTTCAAAGCGAGGCTCAACCACTTCCGCTAACTGCATGCGCAATATCTGTTTTTGAGATCTATCTCCTATTGTTGGAATTTCTACCATTTCATCCGGATCAACCATCTCTCTTAAAGCGCAGGCATACTGAATCTTAATTTGTTCTGCAACCATGGTAGGTGCCCGGAGAGCCACAGCAATATCGTTAGTAACGAGATCTCCTGCAACCGGAATCACCGCAGAATGTTTGAGATACCCATCCGCAAAAACAGCAATATCTGTTGTTCCAGCACCGATATCGATCAAACAAACACCTAATTGCTTTTCATCTTCTGTTAAAACTGCATAACTTGAGGCTAATGCGCTTAAAATAATATCATCCACTTCTAAACCACAGCGCCTGATGCACGCCACAGTACTCTCTGCAGCGTTGATGGAACCCATGACCATATGGATATCTGCCTCTAAACGTACCCCAGATAAACCAATCGGATCACGCACACCTTCTTGGTTATCGATACTAAACGCTTGTGGCAACACATGTAAAATTTTCTGATCTGCCGGAATTAACACTGCCTTTGCAGCATCCATCACGCGCTCAACATCTTCAGATGTAACGGCTTGACCACGAATAGCCACTATGCCATGAGAATTTAAACACCGAATATGGCTACCCGCAATCCCAGTATAAACCGCATGAATTTTGCATCCTGCCGCATATTCAGCTTCTTCTATTGCCTGCTGAATAGACTGCACGGCAGCATCCATACTAACAATCATGCCTTTCTTAATGCCCTGTGACGCATGCATACCCACGCCAATAATATCGAAAGTCTCTTCGCCATTAACCGTGTTAACGGCAGCAACAATGGCCACGACTTTTGAAGTACCTATATCAAGTCCTACAATCAAATTTCTATCATTAGACATTATTGAACACCCGCCACTTTCCAACCAATCGCAAAGCCATTAGTATACCTAAGATCAACATAGGCAATCCGTTGACTCTGAGCTTTTAAACTAGCTTTATAGGCCAATACGAACCGCGCCATGCGTTCATTCATTGCATTCTTGCCAAGTATAATGGAAATGCCATTGTCTAACACGATTTTCAAAGCACCATTCAAAGATAAGTTTAATGACTCTATCGTCAATCCAATCGCCCCCAACTGTTCAAGCAAAGCAAAATAATGCTGTTGCATCAGCAATGCTTCCGATGTTGGTCCATCAAATTGAGGCAGTTTCTCGGGGATCGTCTCAACTTTCGGATAAAAAATAACCCCCTCTGTACTCAACACCCCTTTTTCTCCCCATTTCGCCTGTGCTGTTTTTTCTTGCACCGAAACCAGAAGCCGATCCGGCCATACACGTCTAATATCCGCGGTTTGAACCCAAGGTATCCGCTTTAAACAGGCCTGCACCGCTTGTACATTTAACCAAAAAAAACCTTTATCGAAAAAAGGTAATACACTCGCCTGTATCTCTGTCTCTTGGACGCGATGCAAGGACGAGCGAATTTCCACCGTTCTCAATGGAAACCGATCGGAATGTCGCGACCATACCACAAGCGACAAGAAGCTGACCAGTATTATTGCTAGTGGTAAAAAAATGGATACCATAGGCATCCTACTAACAGACATTTATTATTCGCCTCTCCTACATCTTCCCTGCCTTATTTAAGCTTCCTTGCGCACAACTAAATGGGGCATTGTACTTGATTTCTGCCTCGTAGACACCTTTTCTGGCTATGCCATTAATAAATATGTATGACAACTTAATACAATGCAAGCTACGATTAGTTGGCAAATTAACAATTTCTGCTTTCCAGCTAATTTAAAATCCTAATATCCGAACTTCGGGTTCCAGGCATATTTGATGATCTTTTAAAACAACGGCTTGAATATGTTTTATAAGCGCCAAAACATCCTGAGCTTTTGCATAGCCCAAGTTTAAAATAAAATTAGCATGTTTTGGTGAAATTTGTGCCCCGCCAATTGTAAAACCTTTCAATTGAGAAGCCTCTATTAATTTACCTGCATGATTCCCTTCTGGATTTTTAAAGACGGATCCACAACTAAAAACACCAATAGGCTGCTTTGCTGTACGTTCTTGCAAGAGTGCTTTTACTTTGCGTGTTGCAATAGCCGAATCACCGCGCTCGAACTCAAAGCATCCCGCAATAAACCATTCTTCGTGTAATTTTTCAGGCACATTATTTTGAAAATTATCGCGTATCCTTTCGACAGATCGATACTGAATTTTATACATATTCGAAGAACGTATTGTCTGCTCACCATAGCGATTAATCACTTCAACCTGTTTCACCAAACGCCAAGTTTCCCCGCCCCAGGCACCCGCATTCATGGCAAGAGCACCACCCAGGGTTCCCGGAATCCCCGCAAAAAATTCACCACCCAAAAGCCCTTCTTTTGCACAATATTTTGCCAATTTTGCACACGTTACGCCCGCATCTACCCAAATCAAAACTTTCTCTGTATTGCTTTCGGGCTCAGAAACAGTGATAGCGCCAGCACCCGCTTGTGCTAAGGTATGGATCACCACACCGCGAATGCCGCTATCCGAAATTAATACATTACTACCTAATCCTAACCAAGTAATAGGCTCATTATCTTTTACGCTTGTTTTTAAAAATTCTGCGAGATCTTTCGTATCTGCCGGGCGAAAATATTTATCAGCAGGGCCACCAATATGCCAAGACGTATGCATTGCTAATGGTTCGTTAAATTTTAAGAGTCCTCTCATACCTGCCCTCTCTCACTTTTTTGCATTAACAGCCAATTCCGTTGCAAGCGCACTAATATCACCCGCGCCTTGCATTAACAACACATCATTGTCTTCTAATACCGTGGCTAAAACCCCCGAAAGCTCGCGCTTGTCTGCAATAAAAATAGGATCAACACGCCCACGACTTCGAATACTAAAAGCCAGCGTTCGACTATCTGCACCCGCAATGGCTACTTCGCCAGCAGAATACACATCCAATAAAATTAATACATCTACCAGCGATAGAATGGAAACAAAATCTTCAAATAACGCTTTGGTTCGGGTATAACGATGCGGTTGAAAAACCATCACGAGCCTTCTATCGTTCCAACCTGCACGTAACGCTTCTAAAACAACTTGGATCTCGCGTGGATGATGACCATAATCATCGATCATTAAAGCCTTTTTATTATGATACGTTATTTCTCCCAATAATTGGAACCGTCGCCCTACACCTTCAAACTTTAAAAGCCCGCGTTGTATCGCTTCATCCGAAATCCCTTCTTCTGTTGCAACAGCAATCGCAGCCAACGCGTTTAAAACATTATGTTGCCCGGGTAAATTCAAAGTGATCATCAAAGGAGGCTTGCTCTTTCTCAACACAGTAAATTCCGATTGATTCACTTTTTGTGTAAAATCAATGGCACGCACATCTGCGTTTTCTGAAAAACCGTAAGTAACTAACGGTCTCGCAATTTCCTCTAAAATGGTTTGAATTTCCCGATCGTCCAAGCAAACAACTGCCAAACCATAAAAAGGCAAGCGATGCAAAAATTGCAAGTACGATTTTTTTAAAATCGAAAAATCCTGTTGATAATTTTCTAAATGATCTCGATCAATATTGGTTACCACAGCAACCATCGGCATCAGCTGCAAAAAAGAAGCATCACTTTCGTCAGCTTCTGCAATAAAATAACGCCCCGCACCTAATTTGGCATTTCTTCCTAAGCTATTCAGTCGTCCACCAATTACAAAAGTCGGATCAAGTCCACCTTCCGCCATTAAACTTGTAATCAGGCTGGTGGTCGTGGTTTTTCCATGCGTACCCGCAATCGCAATACCTTCTTTAAAACGCATTAACTCACCTAACATGGTCGCGCGTTGCACAATGGGAATATGCCGCTCACGCGCGCACACTAATTCAACATTTTGTTGAGAGACCGCACTAGACACCACCACTACATCCGCATCTGCGACATTTTTAGCATCATGTGTACTCGAAACACGAATACCCAGTTTTTTAAGATGATCAATCATGGTGTTTTTTGAGAGATCAGAACCACTCACCGCATACCCTAAATTTAATAAGACTTCAGCAATGCCACCCATGCCAGCGCCACCAATACCCACCAAATGGATTCGACGAATACGCCGCATATTTAATTCCTGATTTTTTTGTTCCATGCCTTTCACCCTCTCTAAAATACGCCATTTAGTCATACTGGTCATTCTAACAGTTTAGTATGCCTGATCTAAGAACGCCAGTTTAGCATTTTAGCGAGTAATAAACTGGAAGGATTTTATTGAAAATGTTTGATTTTAACCAGCAAGTGTATTAAGGCTACACATACTGGTTAAAACGAGACAAATAGAAGTTCGTTAGATTATAGAAACAATGTATAATTGGACTAAGAAAATTATCGAATCTTAGAGATGTGTATTCTCACAATACCTTACCACTTCCGTTAACGCATCTCGTTTTGCAACACTAAAAGCCGCTTCTGCCATTTTGAATAACCGATCATTATCCGAAAATAATTCCAGTAATAATCCAGCTAAATTTTCGGCACTTAAGCATGATTGATCTATTATTTTTGCCGCGTCCGCCTTTTCTAAAAAACGTCCATTCGCTGTTTGATGATTATCCACCGCAAAGGGATACGGCACTAAAATACTACCAACACCCACCGTTGCTAATTCTGTCACCGTCAGCGCACCCGATCGACATAAAACCAGATCTGCCCATCCATAAGCAGCTGCCATATCCTCAATAAAAGGTTCGACCCGTGCTGAAATCCCTGCGCTATCGTACGCCACTTTTGTTTTTGTAACGGCCTCGTTTTTAACGCCTGTTTGATGCCACACTACCGGTCGCTTTTCAATCGGCATTTTTTGGATAGCCAGAGGGCAAACTTCATTTAAGGCAACGGCACCCTGACTCCCACCCAACACTAACAGCCGTAAGGGTTCTGTCGGTTCTTTCAACCGACGTTCTGTAAAACGCAGGGTTGGCGCAGGTGCTGCTAAAAGCACCTCACGAATGGGATTGCCTGTATAAATCGCGTTCACTTTTGCATTAAAAGCACCCGGGAAAGCTTCTAGCACACGATTGGCCAAATGTGACAATGCACGATTTGTCAGACCCACAATGGCGTTTTGTTCATGAACAACTAAAGGACATCGCAACAACCAAGCCGCAAGGCCACCGGGACCGGAGATAAACCCGCCCATGCCTAACACGACATCTGGTTTTAGTTGATGAATAACGCATAAGGATTGAAAAAGCGCCCATAGTAACCTGAGAGGTGCTAAGCACCAGCCTAAGATACCGTTTTTTCTAAGGCCCTTTACCGAAACATAATGAATCGCAATATTGGCTTTGGGTACAATGCTCGCTTCTAGACCGGCTCTTGTGCCAAGCCAGTGTATATCCCACCCTTGGCTTAGCAAGCGTTCGGCAACAGCAAGCGCCGGGAACACATGCCCACCTGTTCCACCCGCCATAATTAAAATACGCTGTTTAGTCATACTGGTCATTTTAACAGCTTCACCTGCTTGATTTAGGAACACAAGTTTAACATTTTATAGCTATATTGAAAGTAGAGGCCTAGAAGCCACTGCATGAGTGGAACTATTTCTAGAAGACCCTGTCAAACGAACAAAGCAACATTATGTTGTCTAAATATTAAAGGAGGTTAACATGAGTCTTGTGGAAGATACTTTCAAAATACCCATTGAGGTGCAAATTTCAACTAAAGTTGAAGATAAACTTGTCACTGAAATAAAATATGTAGATCTTTCTGACCCCATAATCTTGGAGGCATTCACGAAATTTTGTGAGCGTGAACGCTCTCCAGAAAATATTGAATTTTTATCTGAATTGAAGGATTTATATGAATATGATCCGCCCCTTAAAAATGGAACGCCCCGTAAAACCGATCTGAGAAGACTTTACAACCAATATATAAACCCAGAAAGTCCAAACGCGCTAAACCTTAAAGGGCCTGAAATAGATGACATTAAAACAGCTCTTGATAAAAATGAAACCAATTCGAAAATTTTTGATGGCATAACAAACAATCTTTTTGGTTTACTTGGAAAAGATACAATGACTCGATTTGTAAAACAATCCCAAGAATATAAAGAAGCCTCCGAGTTAAAAGCCTTAAAAACAGAATTGCAAACATTAGAATCCACCTCGGTTTTTTCAAAAGATCGTAAAAGAATTAAAGAAATACATTCAATACTTTCAAAAAAAGAAGAGGCGGATTTAAACGCATTAACAGAAGAACGACGATCTTTGATTACACGCCTTGAAGACAAAAAGCTAACCAACATTGAAATACTTAAAGACATACAGTTAGCACTTACAAAAAATGAAAGTAATATTTTAAAAAAAATTGGAGGAAATAAAGAGAAACTAAAAACTTTTAAAAAAACTCAGCAGCGCTCAGAAAAGCAGATAGACGCCCTTAAATCTAGTGTATTTCAAGCGCTACTAGCTGAACGACACCTGTTGATTGCAAAACAACTTCCATCCAAGGAAAACCCAGAACCAAAGCTTTCTAAAGAAGAATTTGAAGCAAAGCTTGACGCAAACGAAGAAAACATTCTACGTCGGTTTAAGGATAATGAGAGTAGCGATGCAGATAAGGAAAGAATGCGTAGTTTTACAGAAATGCGAAGACAAGAGGTGGTAGCTGCGAATTCAAAATTAGCAAAATTAAGAGGTGATGACGGAAAAACGCCAACAAAAAGTAGAAAATCACAACCCGAAGGAAAAAAAGCGCCCGCGAAAAAACGGCCATCCATAATATCTTTTTTATATAACCGAAAAAAAGAAGAATTTGCTGCTTTAAAAAATCGTTTAAAAGGCTCATCCTCTTCAGATAACACACCACCCGCACCTCCGTCACCTGGACGCCCTGGAAGTCGTGGAAGCCAAGGAGGCGGTTAAGATAAAATAAATCAAACCCTTTGAATTTTACGCGACAATTCAAATTCAATGCGGAGCAAAATGCCAACGGCTAATAATCCCACAACCAGACTACAACCACCATAACTCATAAAAGGCAAAGTTAGACCTTTAGTTGGCAAAACCCCGAGATTAACGCCAATATTAATGATTGCTTGAAAACCAAACCACAACCCAATGCCATACGCCATAAAACCTGCAAACGGATGTCCAGACAATATCGCCTGCCTACCTAAGGCCAATATGCGCCAAACTAACAGACCAAAAAATAACAATATAACCATAGCGCCCACCAAACCAAGCTCTTCCGCCAATACGGCAAAAATAAAATCATTATGGGCTTCGGGTAAATACAGCAACTTTTGTACACTGTTACCTAATCCGGTACCAAACCAACCCCCTCTACCAAATGCAATTAACGATTGTGTTAATTGGTAACCGGTATTAAATTGATCTGTCCAAGGGTTCAAAAAAGACGTTAAGCGCTGCATACGATACGGTGAAGTAATCGATAAAATACCCAAGGCCCCCAGCGCGGGTAAAAGCAATACCAAGAAACGTCGAATGGGTAGACCACCCAAAAATAACATACCCATTGTTGTTGAAACGATAACAACCGTCGCACCAAAATCAGGTTCCAATAACAGTAATGCCGAAACCAAACCCAAGGTCAACATCGGCTTTATAAAGCCTGAAAGTTCTGTTTGCACCTCTTTATGTTTTTGAACCAAATACTGTGCCATGTAGATAACGACAAACAATTTAGCGAATTCAGAAACCTGTATCGAAACAGGCCCCAAAAATAACCATCGCGAGCTGCCATTGACCTGACGACTAATACCTGGGATCAATAATAATGTCAGTAGCGCCATGGTGATGATTAAAAGTGGAATGCTGAGTTTTCGCCATAGAGCAAGCGGTACAGTGGTTGTAACAGCAAAACCAACGAGCCCTATTGCTAAATAAATCGCATGGCGAATCGCAAAATACCCAGCCGGCAAACCGCTCCCTTCAGCAAAGGAAAGCGAGGCAGAGGTGACCATTACAAGTCCAAAGCCAAGCAAACTCACCAACGAGAGTAATAACCAGGGATCATAAGCCGTTTGGCGATTCGCTACTGCCCCCACTATTTTTTATCTCCCTTTTTTCAGAAAGGTAATTTTATCGTTTTGCACACTCACCTGTATGGTGTCTCCTGGCATAAACTGCCCCGTTAATAACGCCTCTGCTAATGGATTTTCCAAAACGTGCCGAATCGCACGTTTCAAGGGTCTTGCACCATAAATGGGATCATACCCAATTTCTGCCAATTTATCTAAGGCTGTCGTTGTTGCTTCCAAGTCCAAATTTTGTGCTTTCAATCTCGCTTTAAGGTGTTCTAACTGAATATCAGCGATGCTGCGGATTTGCGCTTTGCCAAGCGGTGAAAATACTACGATTTCATCTATCCGATTAATAAATTCAGGTCTAAAGTGTTCACTCACAACCCCCATAACCGCTACTTTAATTTCATCGTACTCAACTTGACCCGTTAATTCTTGGATCATTTGCGACCCTAAATTGGATGTCATAACAATAACCGTATTTCTAAAATCAACGGTTCGACCCTGTCCATCGGTTAAACGACCATCTTCTAACACTTGCAACAAAATATTAAACACATCCGTATGGGCTTTTTCAATTTCGTCTAATAATATAACGCTGTAAGGCTTACGTCGCACAATTTCTGTTAAGTATCCACCTTCTTCATACCCCACATAACCTGGGGGCGCACCGATTAAACGTGCAACCGAGTGTTTTTCCATAAATTCGGACATATCGACCCGAACCATAGCATGTTCGCTATCAAACAAAAATTCTGCGAGTGCACGACAGACTTCCGTTTTACCCACGCCCGTTGGTCCAACGAATAAAAAAGATCCGACCGGACGATTGGGATCAGACAACCCCGCACGCGAGCGACGAACGGCATTTGCCACTGCTTTTAGCGCATCGATTTGACCCACTACGCGAGATTTTAATTGCTCTTCCATTTTAACTAATTTCTCGCGCTCACCCTCTAACATTTTAGAGACAGGAATGCCTGTCCAACGTGCAACGACTTCGGCAATTTCCTCTTCTGTCACTTTGTTTCTAAACAATTTTGTTTCGACTTCCAGTTCAGAGGAAGCTTTTAATTGTTTTTCAAGTTCGGGAATACGACCGTATTGAATTTCAGACATTTTTGCAAAATCGCCAGAACGATGTGCAACACTGAGATCAAGTTTTGCTTTATCCAGCGCCTCTTTCAATCGTTTTGTGCCTTCAATAGCCGCTTTTTCCGTTTTCCAGATCTCTTCCATTTGTTGATATTCTTTTTCAAAAGTCTGAATGTTCGATTCCAATTGTTCTAAACGCTTTTTCGAGGCAGGATCTGTTTCTTGTTTAAGCGCTTCACGTTCTATTTTATATTGGATTAAACGACGTTCTAGTTTATCCATTTCCACCGGTTTAGAATCAATTTCCATCCGAATACTACTGGCTGCTTCGTCGATCAAATCTATGGCTTTATCCGGAAGCTGGCGATCGCTAATATAGCGATGAGACAGCGTCGCTGCCGCAACAATGGCAGGATCCGTAATTTCTACCCCATGATGCAATTCATAGCGTTCTTTAAGTCCACGCAGAATTGCAATAGTATCTGGCACAGTTGGTTCATCCACCAAAATCTTTTGAAAACGGCGCTCTAATGCAGCATCTTTTTCGACATATTGGCGATATTCATCAAGGGTGGTCGCTCCAACACAATGCAATTCACCTCGTGCTAATGCAGGCTTTAGCATATTACCCGCATCCATCGATCCTTCTGCCTTTCCGGCACCAACCATGGTATGTAATTCATCAATAAAGAGAATAATCTCTCCTTCTTGCTTCGCCAAATCTTTTAAGACTGCCTTTAGACGTTCTTCGAAATCACCACGAAATTTAGCACCCGCAATTAATGCGCCCATATCTAAAGCCAACACACGTTTGTTTTTTAAACCTTCAGGCACTTCGCCATTGATAATCCGTTGAGCCAATCCTTCTACAATGGCTGTTTTACCCACACCTGGCTCACCAATTAAAACAGGATTATTTTTCGTTCGACGTTGTAAAACTTGTATGGTTCTTCTAATTTCATCATCTCGTCCAATCACGGGATCTAATTTGCCTTTAGCTGCGCGCTCGGTTAAATCAATCGTATATTTATTCAAAGCCTGACGTTGATCTTCAGCATTCGGATTATCCACGGCTTGCCCTCCACGAAGATCTGCAATCGCTTTTTCAAAGCTCACTTTTTGAACACCTGCTTTTTTTAAAATTTGACCCAGTGTGCCTGAATCTTCTATTGCCGCCAATACAAATAATTCGCTAGAAATATAATTATCTTTACGCTGTTGAGCATATTTATCAGCTCGATTTAAAAGTCGTACTAAATCGGGCGAAGGCCGCATATCGTTTTCACCACCCACGAGTGTCGGATAAGCTTGAATGGCTTCATCAATTTGTTTTTGTAGGGTTCGAATATCGACACCCAGCCCTACCAATAAATGCCTAATCGTACCCGATTCTTGTTCAAGCAAGGCTTTCATCACATGGGTAGGCTCTAAAGCAGGGTTATCTTTGCCGACTGCAATCGATTGTGCCTCTGAAAGTGCAGACTGAAATGAATGCGTTAATTTATCTAAACTCATAGTTAGCCACTCCGTCACGTTATTCTATAAAACATAAGATGCGGTCTAATCCACGCAATTCAAGGGCGAGAATACCAAATCAGCGTTGCCATTCGACCTGTAATGCCCGACCTACGAAAGGAATAAAAACGCGCACTGTTCTGATACGTACAAAAATCGCCGCCATAAATGGCTGTAACGCCCAATTTCTTCAAACGTGCTCTTGCTAATTGATAGATATCCGCAAACCATCGTCCATTCTCCTTTGGTTTAAAAAAGATCTCTGATTGATATTCTTTAAATGTAAACAAAAAATCTTCTTGCACCTCATAGGCGGTTGGTCCAATCGCAGGTCCCAACCAAGCCAATAAGCTAGCGGGATCACAATCGAGTTTGCTCATCGCTGCTTCTACAATGCCTGCCGCCAATCCCCGCCAACCTGCATGAATAGCACTCACACACGTTCCTGCTTTGTTACATAAAAGAATGGGCAAACAATCCGCGGTTAATACGACGCAAACTTGATCAGGCTTAAAAGCAACAGAGGCATCAGCATCTATCGGATTTTTAGGATTATTGGGATCTGCAAAATCCTCAACATCCACAACACGTGTACTGTGTGTTTGGGTTAACCAAAGAGGTTCTTGAGGTAAATGGGCTTGTAATTTTAGGTGTGCGCGGTTAGCAAAGACTTTTCGGGGATCGTCTCCAACATGCAGGGCAAAGTTAAAAGAATCGTAAGGCTCTAGACTGCTTCCCCCCTCCCGCACCGTGGTTAATGCTTTAACATTTAACGGTGCGGGCCAGGTTGGCACTATCCAGTTATCATGTGACTTATAATTGCTCGACATGTTCCGCCAAGAAGGATGCCACGCCAGTCGGTGTGGGTTTCATTGCCTTATCACCCTTCTTCCACCCAGCAGGACAGACTTCTCCATGCGCTTCGTGGAATTGTAGCGCATCGACTAAACGTAATAATTCATCAATATTCCGCCCAATGGGCAAATCATTCACCATTTGTGAACGTACCACACCCTTGGGATCTATTAAGAAAGAGGCTCTAAAGGCAACACCTGCTTCCGGATGCTCAACACCATACGCCTGACAAATACTGTGATTCGTATCTGCAACCAAAGTGTAATTAACGGGGCCAATACCGCCGGCTTCGATAGTGGTGTTACGCCATGCGTTATGAGTAAACTGAGAATCAATCGATACGCCGATTACTTCAACGTTTAATTTTTTAAATTGTTCGATCCGGCGATCAAGCGCAATTAATTCCGAAGGGCATACAAAAGTAAAGTCCAATGGATAAAAGAATATTAAAGCGTATTTGTTTTCTTTTAAAATTTTAGAAAGTTGGTATTGGCTCACAATCTCGCCATTACCTAATACCGCCGCTGCTGTAAAATCGGGAGCAGTTCTGCCCACTAAAGTGCTAATCATATGAGATACTCCAAGATGAGACGAAATAAGCTTCATCATACCATAAAATGCAGCGCCATCATTATATCTGTACATTAATACAGTTTTATTGGCATTTGCTAAACTGATAAGATAATCACTCACAATCCTTTTGTGTTATTAAAACAGCGGCGTTTCTTGCCCTTATTTTGCACACGATTTTTAGGCGCTTTTAACGACAGCGTCTTTAAAAATGCTTTAATCATTTTATTTGCATTTTCTACAACAAAAACTTTTTTAAATCCAAACACATTAGTCAATCTATGCGCGCTATTGTTTATTGTGCCTTTCTTCTTATTTTCTGCCTTAGCTGGAGAATTCGCCGATAAATTTGAGAAATCAGCCTTGATTCGGTTTATTAAATTGATTGTGTTGTTAAACCTCGGATTAAGTATTCCCTATTTATTTTTACTCACAGGTCTGGTGAATACAGGCGTAGCCTTTTTTATTTTTAAGCAAGAACCCGATTTTTTAAAAAACAAGCCTTTGATAAAATAAGTACGAATAACAAAAACATCAAGGTTGATATGCCCGAGTCAGCCTGGATGAACCTAAGCTCTTATCAAAACGAAAATTCCTTCCTGTCCTAAAGAAACGCATGAGAACACGGTAGGGGTGCAGGTTTCCTTTGCAAGGTTTTTATACTCGATTCGGTTTTAATATTAACTTTTTGACAATCCATTTTTCGAAATAGTAAAGGAACAGAACAAGATTGTTTTAGTTCTAAAAGTTTTTCCTGAATGGCTGTATTTCCAGCCCCAGCCTCTTGAACTTTAGAAAGCAAATAATTCAAAAGCCGATAGCTTTTAAAAAGAGTAGGAAGATCTTGTATCGTTGCATTTAATTTTTCTATCTGGCCTGACTGTAATTCAGTTACAAATTGTACAAAATCCAGTGTTTTATCTCTAATCGTTATACTTTTTATAGCCGCAAAATCAATCTTATAAGCCCCATAGATATTAAATTCAGCAGTATCACTCATGTTTTGACCTAACTCTATCAAGAACTGACGCAATTCAATTGGATTTAATTTATTAATGTCTGCATATATGCTATTGATTCTTTTCTCATCTGGGGAGCCATCCATATATAAGTTTTCTAGATCTATAGGACCATCCAGCTTCTTGAAGTTATCTAAAAATCTAAAAAAATTAAGGGTTAAGATTTGGTGCATCTGCAGGATATTGTAAGAAATGAAGGTGTGATTTGGTAGTCGTGAAGTTGCTACAGGAAAACCATCTTCAAAAATAATTAAATCAACATAACCGAATCGAACTTGACGCGGATACGTATGTGAAAAATATAGTGTCCTGTTTCCAATTTCGATGCTTCTAATCTTCTTTTTTTTATAGCACAAATCAAGTTGTTTATAAAAAGCGCAGCGATTCCCCTTTAATTTATCCAAATCAAATACAATATCTACAAAATCTTGTTGTTTTGCACGTGGATCAATCTCAAAAGGGCCGCAACAAATCACATCCGCATCACCGCCTAACATTAAATCGAACGGAGATAAAGCGGCGCATTTAAATCGTTTAAAAAGTTTCTGTAAAGTCCTGTGTCCATAAAGTGCATCATCAAATATATCTACCAATCCACTCTCGCTGGTTAAATGGTGTACAGTAGAAAAAAGTTCAATAGTTGAGGCAGTTACAAAAATGTTTTTATTTAATAACTTCCAAGGGCTTTTTGGTATGTAGGGCCTATTCGCTTCTCTCAACGCACCCTTGATACGAAGTTCTTGTTCTGCTTTTCCCTTTAGTTCCAAAAATTGGGGTTGTTCAGCAAGACGTGCTATTTCTTCTCTTTGTCTTTTTTTCGCTCTAAGCTGCCTTTGTGTTTTTATACTAGCAAACTCAACCAAAGGTAATTTGCGATCTTGTAAAAATATTTGAAGTGCATTAACTGTTTGCTCAGCTTCATTTTTAATTTCATCTGAAAGCGCATATTCTTCGAAAAGTTGAATACGTGGTTTTGGTAAATTCTCTTTAAAAAGATTTATTAATTCTTGATCCTTTGATAAATAAACATTTCTAATGAGAGCTAGACTAATGAACTCTTCTGGAAATAGACTTTGACCATGCGCTTCAGAGAGTTCTTCTTTTATCTTAGTAAGATTATTCGCAATTTTAGAAAAAAGTTCTTTCTTTAACTCAGTATCTTTTTCCAGAAAATAATGTTCTATACAAACTCTAAAAGAAAAAGAAACAGAAAAAGCTCGAAAATCAGTTTTTCTGCTAGATTGATGTTCTTCCAATACATTTAAAAAATCCGGACTGAATTGTCCCAATGCTTCTTCTTCTAGCTGCTTACAGAAATTTTCTCCATTTTCAAATTGAAAATTTTTCAGTGCTGATACTAATTCTTGTTCTATCTGTCTCATTTTTGATCCCCGGTTCTATCTTAAATGCAGTTGTATGCACACTATCCTCACCCTGCTGTAATCTTTATATACTAGGCTGTTCACTCAATCTGGCTAGGACGACTGTAGCATACCACCTATGGAAAAAAAAGACGTATACTACTGGCTTTGGAAAATAAAGGCACCAAAAATGTCAGCTAATAAACTTAAAATTATAGCCACAGGCCTTTCTGTTTTGGAAATCGAAGCAAAGGCGATTACTGAACTCCGAGACAAAATAAATGCGGAGTTTGTAGAAAGCTGCCTGGCCCTTTTAAACTGCGAAGGCAGAGTGGTTGTTATGGGAATTGGAAAATCAGGTCATATCGGCAGAAAAATCGCTGCAACTCTATCCAGCACGGGATCGCCTGCTTTTTTTCTGCATCCTGCGGAAGCTTCTCACGGTGATCTGGGTATGATTACCTCAAAGGATCTGGTCATTGCCCTCTCTTATTCTGGAGAAGCCGCCGAAATTTTAACCATTCTACCTTCTATCAAGCGTTTAGACGTTAAAATCATTGCACTCACAGGTGCACCACACTCTACGCTTGCGAAAATAGCGGATATCTCTCTCGATATTGGCGTACGACAAGAAGCGTGTCCACTGGGACTTGCACCAACTGCGAGTACAACGGCAATGCTCGCCATGGGCGATGCAATTGCGCTTGCTGTGCTAGAAGCGCGCGGCTTTACCGCGGATGATTTCGCTAAATCACATCCGGGTGGAAAATTGGGACGCCGTTTATTATTAAAAATTGAAGAAATTATGCACACTGGAAACGATATTCCACGTGTTCAAGAAGGTGCCATGCTTATCGATGCCCTGCCTGAGATGTCGAGAAAACGCTTAGGATTTACGACAATTGTAAATGCAAAAGATGCCGATCGCATAATTGGAATTTTTACCGATGGCGATCTTCGAAGAGCTTTAAACCGTGGCTTAAATGTACATGAAACCCGTATTAATGAAGTAATGACCCAAAAATTTACAACTGTTTCTAATAATTTATTAGCCTCAGAAGCCATTGCGATTATGGAAAAATTAAAAACACTGGTAATGCCCGTCATTAATGAACAAGGTAAATTAGTTGGGGCATTCAATATGCACGACTTATTTAAAGCCGGTGTCATGTGAAAAACAATTTTATTTTAATAGCACTTGCACTTTTCAGTATTGGACTTTTATTTTTTGTAAAATCTCAGGATCACAAACCACAAAACAATACGCAGGTAAAAAAACACCCCCAAGAATATATGACGCACTTTTTTGTGACTGTTTTTTCGACGGAAGGACACTTAAAAAACAAGCTCTCTGCGAACTATTGGGCCTATCAACCCGAAACAGAAGGCTCTACTTTAACAACACCCCATCTGGTTATTTACAAACCTGATGGTAGCCTCTGGACAATCGATGCCGAACGCGGGTTTATTCAACAAGCCAATATAGGCACCCTAGATCAAATCGATTTGCACAACAATGTTGTAATCAGTAGACCGGCTGCAGGCACCATTATTCCCATGACATTAGAAACCCATGATCTCTATTACCAACCCAACAAAGAATATGCAGAAACTGACCAATTTGTAGTTATGACAAAACCAGGCTTAAAAATTTCCGGCATCGGAATGCGGGCTTTTCTCGACAAGGGCTCTGTGGAGTTATTACGCGATGTCAAAACGTATTATACATCAACGCATTAGAAGCTGTGCAACAATAACTTTCTATTTTTTCTTAATATTCTTCTGGGTTGAGCAAGCTTTTTCAATGAATAAAACTGAAAAAAATGCAGAAAAATCTATTGAAATTTACTCAAAAACAGCTGCGTTTGAAGATCACAAAAGAACCGCAACCTACAAGGGTTCTGTCGTTATGAACCACGAAAACCATCATTTAATCTGCGATGTTTTAGTTATTCTACGCGACAAAGATGGAAAAATTGAATCGATGGTTGCCACGGGACATCCCGCACACTTTCACAAAACGCCTACCTCAGAGAAATCAGAGTTACAAGGACATGCAAAAATAATTGAATTTTACCCAAAACAAGATAAGCTCCTTCTCTTACAAAATGGGGAACTCACGCAAAACAATGAAACGATTCGCAGCGAAAAACTAACCTATTTTCTGTCTACCCACGTTTTACACTCTAACCCTGTATTCGGAAAAAAAACCACCATACTATTCGCGCCTAAGTCGCCTTCCTCCCGTGTTTTACCAACAGGAAATCACACACCATGAATACACTTACCGTTTCAAAATTATCTAAATCATACCAATCGCGCCTTATTGTTAAGGAAGTCTCTCTTCATATTAATAGTGGCGAAATCGTTGGCCTTTTAGGTCCAAACGGCGCTGGAAAAACCACTTGTTTTTATATGATGCTTGGACTGATCCAACCGGACTCCGGAACAATCAAATTAAATAACACCGATATCACCACACTGCCTGTCCATTCTCGCGCAATGTTAGGCATGGGTTATCTACCACAAGAAGCTTCCGTTTTTCGAAAATTAACGGTTGCTAATAATATTATGGCCATTTTAGAAACTCGACTCGATCTAGATAAAAGTGAACAAGAATCACTTTTAGAAAATTTACTGTATGAATTTCGTATTTCGCATATTCGAGATGCAATGGGCTTTAGTCTTTCAGGTGGAGAAAGGCGGCGCGTTGAAATTGCCCGTGCTTTAGCCAGAAAACCAAAATTTATGTTGTTAGATGAGCCTTTTGCGGGTGTCGATCCCATTTCAATTATCGACATTAAACAAATTATTAACCACTTAAGTGAGCGCGGCATAGGCATATTAATGACGGATCATAACGTCAGGGATACGCTTGATATTTGTCATCGCGCAGCCATTGTTCATAATGGACAGGTCATTGCTGAAGGCAGCGCAGAACACATCTCTGCACATCCTGAAGTTCGCAAAGTCTACCTTGGGGAAGAATTTACACTATAGGTCAACCTAGAAAAAGATCCCAAATTCGTTATTGGTCAAAATGGCGCTACATTAGTTATTTGCTATAATAACTTCATGCAGACTTCATTACAACTTAGGCTAAACCAACAGCTAAAGATGACCCCTGAATTGCAACAAGCGATTAAATTGTTGCAGATGTCGTCGTTGGAACTTGAGCTGGAAATTCAAACGCGCTTAGAATCCAATCTGCTACTTGAGCAGGCAGAAGCAAACGAAACTGATATTCATGAAGAAAATAATTTTCTCTTTAGCCAATTTTCTGGCGAAAATTGGGAGCGCGGTTATCTGGATAGAAAAAAAGATTTCCTTTTAGAAAAATCTACCGAAATAACACTACGAGAGCACTTGTATTGGCAAATGGAATTGGCGTCTTTTTCCGAAAAAGATAAAATAATTGCAACAACACTCATCGATGCGATATCTGAAGAAGGTTATTTAGTATGCCCATTATCCGAAATCCAGGAGAGCCTGAATTTTAAGCCACAATCCAGTGAAAACGAAATTGAAGCCGTATTATACCGTATTCAACAATTTGATCCCTTAGGTGTTGGCGCTAGAAATTTATCGGAGTGTTTAAATATCCAATTAAATTGTCTACCTCTTGCAACACCATGGATGGCGGAGCTTAAATTATTAGTTTCAGAACATTTGGAATTTTTAGGCAAAAGAGATTACGCCAGCCTAAAAAGTAAATTACATCTGAATAGCGCTGATTTAAAAGACACTATCAAAATTTTAATGTCTCTTAACCCAAGACCCGGCACACAATTATCCACTAAAAAATCAGAATATATCATACCCGATGTGATTGTACATAAGAAAAACAATCAATGTATGATAGAACTAAACAATACCTTTATTCCAAACTTACGTATCAATGCACATTATGCAAATCTGATCCAACAAAAAACAACGGCAAACAATACTGTAGAATTATTCAAAGCGCACTTAAAAGAAGCAAAGTATTTTTTAAAAGCGCTCCAAACACGAAACCAAACCTTATTGAAAGTGGCTTTTTGTATCCTGAATGAACAAAAAGATTTTTTAGATTTCGGAGAAGAAAAAATGAAGCCGCTTAGCCTACAAGACATCGCTCGTAAAACCGATCTGCATGAGTCTACGATATCACGTATCACAACAAAAAAACATATCTTAACCCCACGCGGTATTTTTGCACTCAAATACTTTTTTTCTAATGCCATTACTTCTCCCAAAGGAAAAGAGGCCTCAAGCATCGCCATTCGTGCCCTGATAAAAAAAATAATTGCTAAGGAGACTAGTCAAGCCCCCTTAAGTGATCATAAGATTACAGAAGTGCTGCTAGAACATGGAATAGCGCTTGCACGAAGAACGGTAACTAAATATCGTGAGGCAATGCGTGTTCCGACTTCTAACGAAAGGAAAAGCCTCGGTTTTAATTAAATGAAGGAGTTTATCATGACAATTCAAATCACAGCCCTACATGATCTCGCCCTAACGCCTGGCCTAACACAACACGTCAATGATAAATTTAAAAAATTGGAAAACCATTTTTCGCAAATTATCAATACCCATGTCATCTTAAGCGTTGATAAAAAATTTCAACAAATTGCAAAAGGCAATATGAATTTGGCAGGTGGAGGTAAAATAGTTGCAAGTTGCACTTCTAAAGATATGTACGCTAGCATTGATATGTTAATTGACAAACTTGATGAGCAGATTATTAAGCACAAAGAAAAATTGAAAGATAAAGGTTCTCATTCCGATGGTAGCTAATCAAAAACAACCCATACAGTTATTGCTGAAGTCTTTTGGCTTCAAATATGGTCTTCCGCCTGAGGTCGATTTTGTGTTTGATGTGAGATGTTTACCCAATCCCTACTGGAAACCCGATCTAAAAGAACTCTCGGGTTTGGATGCAGCTGTTATTGAGTATTTAGAACGGATCCCAGCGGCTCAATTTTTATTAAAAGACATTTCCACTTTTCTTGAAACCTGGGTTCCGTATTTTGAGTCTGATAACCGAGAACGACTAACTGTTGCGATTGGTTGCACCGGCGGGCAACACCGCTCTGTTTATATGGTAGAGAGTATCGCTAAAAAACTTCGC
>DAORSV010000003.1:21209-41397 GCA_035443705.1 Gammaproteobacteria bacterium | reverse complement strand
CTTACAAGGCGAATGTCGGGGGTTCGAGCCCCTCAGCACCCACCAGAGTCATATTGGAGCGGTAGTTCAGTTGGTTAGAATATCGGCCTGTCACGCCGAGGGTCGCGGGTTCGAGTCCCGTCCGCTCCGCCATCTTTGAATACTCCTTCTCCCCAAGAGAGAAGGCGTCCATAGGCCGGATGAAAAAGAGGAAGGATTATGCTGCAAATACTACGTGCAAAAGCACAGGGCGCCATTGCTTGGATAATTGTATTATTTGTCGGTGTGGCATTTGCTTTTTTTGGGTTAGGCGATTATTTTTTGCAAAGCGGCGACAGTAGTACCGCGGCAAAAATCGGTGATCAAAAAATTTCCTGGCAATCTGTGGATAATATTTATAAAAAGGTTTCGGCACAGTACGGCACTCAAGTTGAGCCAAAAGTCTTAAAAAATCAAATCTTAACGCAGTTGATACGACGGCTTGCCCTTATAAAAGAAGTCAAAACACTCGGGTTTCGTGTAGGCGATGAACAAGTGGCAGAGCTTTTAGTGAGTATTCCGGCTTTTCAGGTAGATGGCCAATTTTCTAAAGAACAGTATTTAAAAACCTTAGCGGAAGCAAATTACACAGAAGTGGGGTTTAGACAGGAATTAGGACAAGATTTACTGCTTGGCCAATTAGAGCAAGGCATTAACCAGTCGAGTTTTATAACGCCGATGGAATTAAAAAATATAGTCGGTCTGGTTGATCAAAAACGTGATTTTGGGTATATGATTCTTTCTGCAAATAAATATAAAAAAGAGATCAAAATTTCAGAAGAGCAAATTAAATCGTATTATGATCAACATAAGACGAGCTTTATTAAGCCAGAGCAAATTGTTTTAGAATACGTTGAACTCTCTTTATCAAAATTAGCTGAAAAGCTTAAACCTTCTCAAGAAGAAGTGTTAGCTTTTTATGAGGCACACCAAGCGGCTTTTACTGCACCTGAACGTGTGCATGCCAGACATATATTAATTTCGGTGCCGAAAGGAGACGCTGCCTTAGATGCAACAGCCAAGACTAAAATTGCTTCAATTTTAGCAGAATTAAAGCAAGGCGCTGATTTTTCTAAAATAGCGAAAACGGAATCGAATGATGTGGGATCAGCCAAAAATGGTGGGGATTTGGGTTGGTTTGTGCGTGGGCAAATGGTGCCAGAATTTGAAAAAGTTGCTTTTGAATTAACAAAACCTGGCAGTATTGGCGGCCCAGTGCAGACACAGTTTGGATACCACTTGATCCAATTGGTTGAACATAAGAACACAGAAGTGCGACCCTTGAATGCGGTAAAAACGTTGGCGGAAGCACAGCTGAAACGCGAAAAAGCAGAAGCCTTGTTTGCAGAAAAAGCAGAAACATTGGTCAAATTGGGATTTGAACAATCCACTTTAGATCCGATTGCGAAACAATTGGGTTTAAAAAAAGAAGAGAGTGTTCCTTTTGGTCGTGATGGGGGAGCTGGTATTGCCAGCAATCCAGAAGTCGTTAAAGTGGCTTTTAGTGAAACGTTTTTAAAAGAAAAACATAACAGTGAACCGATTAAAATGTCTGATGATGCAACTGTCATTATTCGTGTGAAAGATCATCAGCCGGCGGTTCAACAAACACTGGTTCAGGCTCATGCGAAGATTGCGGATCTGTTAATCGTTGAAGGTGCAAGAGAACGGGCAAAATCGATTGGTGAAGGCATTTTAAAAAAAATCCAAAACGGGGCTGAAAAACCTTTTGATCTAGCGCGGCAACAAGAACTCAATTGGACGCTTAAATCGAAAGTTATTCGCTCTGCGGCAGATCCGAATCGCGACATTGTTGTCGCCGCTTTTCAAATACCCGAGAATACACCGCCCGAAAAACCGAATCTGAACGGATTTTCTTTACCGAATGGAGATTACTTAGTTTTGAGTTTAAATAAAGTTGCCGATGGCGACTGGTCTACGTTGTCTTCAGATGTACAGGCTTCGTATAGGCAAGGTCTTACAGAATTTTCAAGTCAATTGGAATATGCACTGTATGTAAGTCATGTATCACAAGCGGCGAAAGTTAAGTTATTTAAAGATCCTTTATAACCGCCTTGAATACAAATATTATTGAATTAAAGGGTGTCTCAAAATATTATCATGATCATCCTGTATTGCAGGATATTCATCTAGAAGTAAAAAATCGCGAATTTTTAACGATTTTGGGGCCATCAGGGTGTGGTAAAACCACATTATTGCGCCTTATTTCTGGTTTTGAAACCCCCAGTAATGGGTCCATTTTAATGAATGGAAAAGATGTTTCAAATCTTCCGCCACATCTTCGTCATGTTAATACCGTTTTTCAGAGTTACGCGCTTTTTCCACATTTGAATGTTTTTGATAATGTTGCCTTTGGTTTACGTTGTAAACATTTACCTAAGGAAGAGATCGTGCATCGGGTAACAGAAGCCTTGCGGATGGTAAAGTTGATTGATTTAGCAACGCGTAAACCCCATCAATTAAGTGGTGGTCAACAGCAACGTATTGCCATCGCGCGTGCGGTTGTTAACCAACCGATGGTGTTACTACTCGATGAGCCTTTAAGTTCTTTAGATTACCGTTTGCGAAAAACGATGCAAATGGAATTAAAGCAGTTGCAAGCGCAATTAGGGATCACCTTTATTTTGGTTACGCACGATCAAGAAGAAGCTCTTTCAACGGCCGATCGAGTTGTTGTGATGAATCATGGTCTGATAGAACAAGTCGGAACGCCTCGCGAAGTGTATGAAGAACCTCGAAATTTGCATGTTGCGCAATTTGTCGGTGAAGTAAATATTTTTAAAACCACCGTTCATAGAGCGGATTCAGAATTTATTGAAGTTGAGATTGAGGAAAAGAAATTTAAGCTCAAAAACACGAAAAATTTTACCGCTGATCAAACGCTCTATACGTTATTGCGACCTGAAGATCTCGAAGTGTGGGGATTAAATGAAGTACAAGAACCTGAAAATATGTATTCAGCTTTAGTGCAGCAAGTGATTTATAAAGGTTCTACGGTGGATTTGATCTTAAAATTAAAGACGGGTACCCAGATATTAACCACACAATTTTTTAATGAGGATGATGAAAAATTGGATTTTAGACCTGGAGAGTCTGTTTGGGTCTATTGGCATACCGGCTGGGAAGTTATATTAGCGGATGAAGCATAACACGCACTTTAGAAAATTTTCCACGACTTTAGTGTGGGTGTGGTTGGGCATTTTTGTTTTAATACCCAGCTTTCTCTTGTTTGCGACAAGTCTATTGGTGCAAGGAGATAGTGAGTTGGTGCGTTTACAGCCGACCTTGCATAATTATCTTCGTTTATTGGATCTGAATTATCTACGGGTCTTTTTGCGTTCTGGCTTGCTCGCTGGAACGTGCACCTTGGGTTGTTTAATGTTGGGCTATCCCTTTAGCTATTTATTGGCACGTATGCCCGACCGCTATAAAGGGATCTTATTGTTATTAGTGATTATCCCTTTCTGGACAAGCTCGCTTATTCGCAGTTATGCCATTGTGATGCTCTTAAAAACGCATGGTATTTTGAATGGCTTTTTAATGTGGATAGGGGTGATTAAAGTGCCGATGCAATTTTTGTATACACAGTCCGCAACTTTAATTGGTCTGATTTATACATTATTACCTTTAATGATTTTGCCATTATATGCCAGTATTGAAAAATTAGATTTTCAATTGATTGATGCCGCACGCGATTTGGGGGCCAGAAAATATCAGATTTTTTTTAAAGTGTTATTGCCTTTAACACTACAGGGTATTCTAGCAGGGTGTATTTTAGTTTTGTTGCCTGCCATGACTTTATTCTACATTCCAGATTTGTTGGGAGGCGCTAAAACCGTACTGATTGGCAATATTATTCAAAATCAATTTTTGGGAGCTCGCGATTGGCCAATGGGGGCAACGATTAGTGTTGCGCTTACACTGTTAATGGGAATGGCTTTATTTATCTATTGGCGTTTTTATCATCAGCATCGTCATGAATATGCATATGAACAGAATTAGCAAAATAGCTTATTTACTGGGCATTTACCTATTTTTATATACGCCCATTTTGGTGTTAATTGTCTATTCGTTTAATGATTCTTCTTTTTCATTACTTTGGCAGGGGTTTACTTTTCGTTGGTATGAAAGCTTAATGCAGAATACAGATCTGCAAATTGTTGCACTGCATTCTCTACTAATAGGCTTTTTAGCAGCAACGGGAGCGACGGGTATTGGTACTTTAGCTGCCGTTAGTTTATATCGATATCAGTTTTTTGGAAAAAAATTAATCCATGCTCTTATTTTTATCTTAATTATTTCACCGGATATTGTGACAGGAATTTCGTTATTGATTCTTTTTTCAACGCTAAAATGCACTTTGGGGTTTTGGACATTGTTATTATCGCACATTACGTTTTGTATTCCCTTTGTGACAGTGACGGTTTATTCGCGATTAACAGGACAAGATAAAAATTTATTTGAGGCTGCTAAAGATCTGGGCGCGACGGAAGGCACTATTTTTAGACGCATTCTGATACCGTTATTGTGGCCCGCTATTTGTGCTGGTTGGTTATTGAGTTTTACGTTGTCAATGGATGACGTTATTATCAGTTTTTTTGTGACGGGGCCAGAATTTGATATTTTACCACTCAAAATTTTCTCAATGGTGCGTGTGGGTATAAAACCCGAGATTAACGCCTTATGTTCGGTGATGTTTGGTTTAACGTTAATTATCGTTTTAATTTATCAATTAACCCTGGGGAAAAAACAACGATGAAGCACTTTGGGGTTGTGTTTTTGTTTCTATTATGTGTATCTAAAACAGCATTAGCGGCAGATAATGCGTTGAATATCTATACGTGGGCAGGTTATTTGTCAGACGCAGTGGTTAGTCAATTTGAGGCAGAAACGGGTATTCGCGTGAAGGTTGCTACCTATGTAAATAATGAAGTTTTATATGCAAAATTAAAGGCAAATCCAGATGCTGGATACGATATTATCATGCCTTCAAGTTATTTTATTAGTCGTATGCGAAGACATGCCTTAATTCAAAAAATCGATCATTCCAAATTAGAACATTATAATAATATTAACCCGATTTTTTTAAGCAAAGAACACGATCCCAAAAATGAATATAGTATTCCTTATTTATGGAACGGAACGGGTATTGCATATAATACGCGGTATCATGCACAGAAGAGCGTCAATACCTGGCAGGATTTATGGTTACCACGCTACAGAGATCAGTTACTTGTTTTGGATGATACGCGAGAGTGTTTTTCGATGGCCTTAATTGCCCTGGGTTATTCAGTGAATGATCAAGATCCTGAGCATATTAAAGCGGCATTTGAAAAACTAAAGGCTTTAATGCCCAATATTAAACTGTTTAATATGGATGCTCAAC
The DNA here is from genome assembly GCA_035443705.1 of Gammaproteobacteria bacterium. Classification (GTDB taxonomy): domain Bacteria; phylum Pseudomonadota; class Gammaproteobacteria; order UBA6186; family Azoamicaceae; genus CADEGZ01. Next base: position 35,972 of record DAORSV010000003.1, on the reverse strand, counting down.
GATCTATCTATTTAGATGAAGATATTACAATAGGAATGGGATTAAATGGGGACATTTTTTTAGCGAAAGCGCAAAATCCATACTTGCAGTTTATTTATCCAAAGGAAGGCTTTGTTATTACCTTAGACAGTATCGCAATTCCTGTGGGAGCTAAACATGTGGCAAATGCCCATCGTTTTATTGATTTTGTGTTACGTCCGGAAATCGCAAAACAGATAACGTTAGAGAGTGGTTTTTCTACACCGAATTTAGCCGCCAAAGAACTGCTACCTCTGCAGATTAGAACAGATCCCATTTTATATCCCGATGTGGAAACTTTAAAGAAAGGGCAATTTCATGCGGACGTTGGTGAGGCAACGCCGCTTTATGAAAGGTATTTCGAACGATTAAAATTAGAAGAGTAGGGCGGACTGCTGTGTTCACCTCCATTTTGATGGGCTAGCGGCCAGTGCCGAGACTTCATTTACCGCATAAGCACAGAAGACCAATAATGAATTTAATAAATGCTTATTGTTCTAGTGTTGCGTATTAGCGATGCTAGTAGTAGCATGCGCAACACGAGTTGTGCTAAGGTCTTATTTTGCGATGCATCTAAAGATGCGCTATGTGTATGTGTTAAGCCAACGATTAGGAGGCAGGATTAAATGAAGCGGAAGTACTCTGGGATAACGAAGACGTTAGCAGGTGGGTTGGTTGTATTAGGGATGGCTGCGAGCAGCAATGCTTTTGCAGTGCAGGCGCGCGAAAATAAAAATAAAGTAACAGAGAATGCGAACGCAGAAAATGTGACTGAAGGTTTTGATTTAGGGAAAGGATGGCTTCTTAATTCTACGGGAGGTCTTTCTTATACCAACGAAAATTGTTCAGATTATTGGTTTAAATTAAGCGGTTTACTTCGATTTGACGAAGCGCTTTTTATGGGTAGCTATCGTGATAAGGGGAATAATTATCCCAGCGGCGGCAATATCCGTACAGCAGATTTGTACATTGAAGGTGGCCTTGCTCAGGATTGGACATACAATATATCGTTGGCATTAAATTCTAGCAATCGCAACATGTTTGGCGATACCTGGATTTCTTACGCAGGATTCGCAGAGAATAACCAAGTTTATTTTGGACGCGTACCGGGTAACTGGTTTGGTTTAGATAACGCTAATAGCGGTACATGGGGTCCCTTCCTAGAAAGAAGTTTAGTCGCTAATACGTTTTATCCAGGCGACGGTATCGGTTTTATGACCGATTTTTGGTCAGATTCTGCAGGGATTACCTTTACAGCGATGAAATCGGATCAAAATTCATCCAACGAGGTTTCGAATGTGCGCGATCGTTGGAAAGGAACAGTTCGTGCAACAGTCGCGCCTATGCATGAAGAGGGCGATGTCTGGCATTTTGGTGTTTCGGGAGCGTATCGTGAACTTCAAAATGTAGTGCCTACAAGTGCGAGCAGCGTTGGTGCTCTGTTTCAGGCATTCCCTGGGGTTAAAATTAGGAACAATAGCGCCACTAGTCTGACCAGCATGATCAATGTGGTTAGCACGCTTACAGGCAATGGTGGTTTGCCCATCCAAGCGAATAATATTCGCATGTTTAACCTCGAAGCAGCGCGGCAAATTGGTCCCTTTATGCTAGAAACTGAGTACACAAAGGCTTATGTGCATCGTATGGGTACTCAGCCATTTGCAGGTACGACTGTACAGCAAGGTACGCTTCAATTTAGCGGTTGGAATATCCAAACCCGATACCTGTTAACCGGCGAGCATCATGAGTATGATGTTAGAGATGGTCAATTTGGTTCGGTTAAGCCGTGCTCTGAACATGGTGCAATTGAAGCTGCAGCGCGATACGACTTTGTTGATCTGAACGACAAAAACGTACGTGGCGGATCACAGCATGATGTAACACTTGGATTAAACTGGTTCTTGAATCAGAACGTTCGGTTGTCTATGAATTACATTCGTGCTTCGATTCATCCAGCAAACGATAAAGCACATCGTAATCTAGATATTATCGGGTTACGCGCTCAGATTCGGTTTAAGTAATTGGTTGCGCCACCTTCTCTCGTCAAACGGGAGAAGGTGCGCTCAATTTGTATCGTAGACTTTCGCTTTCAGAATCCCATCTTCTAATCTAATCTGCACGTTATCTCCGTGCTTCACTTCTTGAATCGATCGCACGACATGATCGCGGTCTGCTAAAGAAAGGATCGCATACCCCCTATTGAGCGTTGCCAGTGGACTTACCGTTTCTAAGGCGCGTAAGGCGTTTTTAAGCGCAAGATCTTTAGTTTTAAGGAGTTGCTGCATCGTGTTGTTTAATCGAATCATCAGCAGAGAAAGTGTTTGTAGCTGATTTTGAATTTGCTGACCCGGATGTCGAATTTGTTTGATTAAGCCATCCAAACGTTGTGCTAAGCGCTGACAATATTTTGTAATTTCGTTTATCAGACGATTTTCTAAGGTGCTTAACTGTTGTAAAAAAGCATATTGATCTGGCACCACTAGTTCTGCAGCGGCAGAAGGTGTTGCCGCTCTTCGATCGGCAACAAAATCAGCAATGGTAAAATCAATTTCATGACCGATTCCAGTAACAATGGGAATTTGGCTGTCAAAAATGGCTCTTGCGACTTTTTCTTCGTTAAAAGGCCAAAGATCCTCTAAGCTGCCACCGCCTCTGGCCAAAATTAATATGTTGGTGGCTTGATGTTGATTCGCAAGCGTAATTGCCTGAACAATCTCTAGCATTGCTTCTGAGCCTTGTACTTTTGTTGGGTAAATAATAACGGGGATACTTGGAAAACGTCGTTTCAATACAGACAGGATATCTCGAATGGCAGCACCCGTTGGAGAGGTAATCACGCCAATCTGTTTAGGGAGTAGAGGAAGCGGTTTTTTCCAGCGTTCTTCAAAAAGCCCTTCTTTGGTTAATTTCGAAACCAGTTCTTCATACGCTTTTTTGAGTAAGCCATCGCCCGCCATTTCGATGCGATCGACAATCAGTTGGTAATCACCGCGATCGGGGTATAGGCTTACTTTGGCAAGCACTTGTATCAAGAGGCCATTTCGGAGTTCAAAATCCACGCGTTGAGATTTTAGCCTAAACATGGCGCACCGGATCTGTGCTTTAGGATCTTTCAAGCTAAAGTAAATATGACCGGAGGTGGGCCTTACCAAGTTAGATATTTCACCTTCAACCCAAACAGCGGGAAAGCAATCTTCTAGCAGCCGTTGTGTCGATTGGTTTAATTCAGAGACTGTTAATACGGTTTTTGTGAGTGTTGACATAAGTGTTATCATTCTACACCGAGGGGATAATTTTGAACAACGCTGATGAACATTGGATGGCATATGCCTTGTCTCTTGCTGAGAAAGCAGCAGCAGTTGGTGAAGTGCCTGTAGGTGCCATATTAGTCTTAGATAATAAAATTATCGGTGAGGGTTGGAATCAACCCATCGGTGCTTCAGATCCCACCGCACATGCAGAAATCTTGGCTTTACGCCAAGGGGCTCTGCATATTAATAACTACCGCCTCCTGAATACCACGCTTTATGCAACCTTAGAACCCTGCGCTATGTGTGCGGGTGCCATGATACATGCACGTATTAAGCGATTGGTATTTGGCGCACCTGATCCCAAAACGGGAGCAGCAGGCAGTGTGCTAAATTTACTGCAAGACGAACGTCTAAACCACCGCGTGATCTCTGAAGGCAACGTGTTAGGTGAAGCGTGTGGTGAATTGTTACGTCGTTTTTTTAAAGAGCGGCGTTAAGCCAATGGGGTCTTGGCGAAGTTATCCACGATTATCTTGAATAGGCTGTGGATAACCAGGTGGAAAAGGTGTAATAGGCTTGAGATCTCGGGCTGAAATGACAATTGTACAATTTTTATACAAAAGGATTTTTTTGAAAAGAGGAATGGAGATCAGTAGATGGGTAGAGAAATTGTATCTGGTGAATGACCTTCTCCCACTGAGGGAGAAGGTGCTCGAAGGGCAGATGAGGGTCTAGAAGGACTATTGGCTGATCTTAAAACCCATTTCTAGTGGCTGGTTCGAATTGGGTAAAGCAATATTCAGTTCCAACACAGAGCAATTTTCAGTACGTTGCAATTGAACATTCACTTGCTCGGGATCTATCTGAACATATTTGCAAATAACACCGAGTAATTCATTACGCAACCGGGAAAGAAAGTCCACATCGCCACCTTCTTCTGCACGTTGATGAGACACAACAATTTGTAATCGTTCTCGCGCTGTTTTTGCCGAATGCCGAGCAAGCCCAATTTTATTTAACAATTTTCTGAAGATGCTCATGCTGGGCTCCTAAATAGGCGTAAGCCCCCTAAGAATTTTGATTTCCAGCTTTTCGCAGGTTGGTTCACTTCACCCAAAAGGCGTGAGACGGCTTTTTGGTAAGCAACCTTAGCATCACTGGGAGATCCTAATGTAACAGGCACACCATTATTTGATGCATTTAGAACCGCTTTAGATTCTGGAATAATACCGAGTAAGGGGATAGCTAAGATTTCTTGAACATCTTCTACACTCAGCATCTCGCCTTTTTGAACACGACTTTGGGCGTATCGTGTTAATAACAAATGTTTCTTAACTTCCAAACCTTTTTCGGCGCATAGGGTTCGACTGTTTAGAACGCCGATAATGCGATCAGAATCGCGTACAGAAGAAACCTCTGGGTTGGTGACGACGACGGCCTCGTCTGCAAAGTACAGCGCCATTAAAGCGCCGCGCTCTATGCCTGCAGGAGAATCACAAATAATAAAATCAAATTCTAGCCGTAAAAGCGATAATATTTTTTCAACACCTTCTTTGGTAAGCGCGTCTTTATCACGTGTTTGTGAGGCGGGTAGAGTGTATAAGTTGTCGGAACGTTTATCTTTAATCAGCGCTTGATTAAGGTTAGCATCTCCTTGAATAACATTCACAAAATCAAAAATAACCCGTCTTTCGCATCCCATAATGAGATCTAAATTTCGAAGCCCGATGTCAAAGTCAATAACAACAGTTTTAAAGCCTCTATTGGCTAATTCTGCAGCAATAGCAGCACTGGTGGTTGTTTTACCAACGCCCCCTTTACCGGAAGTAACTACGATTACTTTTCCAGATTTTTGTAACCGGGTTTCATTTGTGAGCATACAATCCTTCCAAAGGTATTTTTTAGTTTCTACAAAGACTATATATATTAAAGTGGCTGAATGTGCAAGTGACCTTCTTTTAAAGAGATGTCGGTTGCCATACGCCAAACGGTCTGTTCGATATCTTCGCTGATTTTATATTGCCCTGCAATAGAAATAAGCTCAGCTTCTAGATATTGGCAAAATATACGTGCAGTCTCATCGCCTGTCACGCCGGCTAATGCGCGGCCTCTAAGGGGACCATAAATGTGAATATGGCCATCTGCCAGCAATTCTGCACCATGGCTTACGGGTGCGAGTACGATTAAATCACCACCTCGTGCGTAAATTTGTTGTCCGGAGCGCACAGGTTCGGTAATCAGTTTGGTGTTGCTGCCGCGTATTTCAGTGTCTGTTTCTTGATCTGTGGTGGGCAGCGCTTCAGTGGGTGTTGGCAATTTTCCAGCAGAACTTGCTACAGACGTGTTTCTTGTTTCTGTCTTGACTGGATTTTTGCCGGAGTCTTGCAAGATGGGCAACCCAACAAGTGTTGCTGCCGCTTGCTGTTCTGTGGTGCCACCTTTAATACCGACAGGGATTAACTTTTTACTGCGCAAAATGCCGACAAGCTGTTGATAATCGATGTGTGCATCGGGTTTAGCGAGTTTTTGGAGATCGATTACAACGGGAGCGTTGTAAAAAAATTTGGGGGCTTGTTCAATTTTAGAGGTGAGTTGTTCTTCGAAAGCCAAAAGGTTGGTGCCAATCAGTTGAAGAGCGGTTAAAGGATACAGTCCTCCTTTCAGTTGAAACATCAGCGCAATTTCGGTGGGTGCGTTTGTATAGTTTGACATGGTTACCTCGCAATGAATGAGATCCTATATCAAGGGTTATCGGGTTTGTCAAATGAATCTGTTGGTTTGGTTTCTGAATAAAGCAATAGAACAAAATGCGATTTATTCCATTGACCTCGTTGTTTATGTTATAAAAACACGATGAAAATTGATGCTATCCAAACGCCACTTTTGAATAAACAATCCGCTTTTTCACTGATAGAAGTTTTAATTGCGCTGATGATATTATCGTTTGGGATAACGGGAATGGGCAAATTGTTGATAGCAAGTAGTGCAGGGTACAGCGTTTTGCAGCAACAAACAGAAGCGTTGGCTATCGCATCGGCAATTGTCGATTCGTTATCTGTGGATCAGACGGGGGCTTTGGTAGCGCAAACAATGCAATATTGGCAGAATAAGCTCGATATTGCCCTGCCTGGTAGTGCTGTTATGATAGAGCATCAGAAGTTTGAAGATAAATGCGTTTATACCATTACACTTTCTTTCGCATCCCCGCACCAAAAGACATTGATCTTAAAGCGCATTGTCTAGGCTATAGTTTAGTCAATGTTTTAGTTAGTATGACATTAGGTCTCGTGATTCTTGTTGCAGCTATGCAGTGGTATCACGTTTCAAAAATATCACATTTTGCAGAAAAAAATAAAAAAGAGATCTTGGATATTGGGCGCACGCTTTTTCAGTTTATTCGTCATGATTTACAGTCCAGTGGATATCGAGGTTGTAGAACACAAGATAGCAATTTTCCCATTCGTCGAAATTTTGAAAAAAACGGGATTCCGTATAAATTTTTAAAAACAGATCGCGCAGTGTTTGGATTTGAAGCAGCAGCTGGGGTATGCCAACAGCATATTCCACAGAAAATTTGCGATAGTCTTCGGGAAAATTCAGATGTTTTGGTGATCTATAATATCCCTCAAAAAGTAAATTTTCTTAAGCATTCGATGGTTAAGTCGGATGATGCTCTTTTTATTCAAGCGGGGGGGCGTATTCAAAAAAATGCGATGGTATTGATATCCGATGTACAGCAGGGCGATTTTTTTATTGCCAATGATGTGGAAAATGAAAAAATATTTCATCAACTAGGTGCAAATTCAACTTTTCTGCTCAGCAAATCCTATAAGCAAGATGCGGAAGTCACAGAGTTGCAAACCATAGCGTATTATTTAGGCATTCCTGATCGATCTTCGGCGCTTCGGGGTACTTATTCGTTATTTAGAAGCGATATCAGACAAAAATCAGAAGAAATCGTTGAAGGTATTGTTGATTTTTCGGTGGAATATGGTTTTTTTGAGTCGAGTGATACGTCGCTTGAGGGCACCTCTGAAAAATTTCAATATTATGCGGCTGCGGAGGTAAAACCCGAACAATGGGCGTTGGTTCGCATGGTGCGTTTAAAAATAGAAACTAAAGGTGAAACTTATCATGGGATCTCTCAAAAAAATCACTGTTGGGAATATGCCTTTGCAATCCGAAACGGGCATCGTGTTAGTTCTGGTATTGGTGTTGCTATTAGCGACATCCCTTATCGTTAGTCATAAGATGGGACAAATGATATTAACCGCTAAAACTTCAGCAAGTTTTCAGAAACAACTGTTTGTCGGGATTGAGGCTGAGAATCAATTGTTAGAAGCCGAATTTAAGGTTAAAAAAAATCCAGAGAGGCATCTGTCAAGCGCTATCGGATTTGTTGCTGATCACCTAGAATATGGCTGTCAGGAAGGGGTGCAGATTTTCAAAGTGTCTGTGCCGCCCTTAGAAAGTTTTGTTGCTGTTAGAATGAATAGGGCTCAAATGCCTCCGTTGTTGAACAAAGCCGATCTGCTCGCCAAAGCTGGCCAGCCGTTGTCTTTACTGGCGGCTGTTGATTTAAAACAGTTGGGCACAGTGGATAGGCTTTATGCGACAGATCAAAATTATATATGGTCTATCGATCTCACAAACAGGCATAATGGACAACCCTATCATCAATATCGATTAGCAGGACTAATGGAAGCAAAGTACCTAAGCAATCTACATGTGGTGCCAGATGCAGAAGGGAATGGTGTCTGTTTATATTTTTTAAGCGAATTCACTCAAAAGAAAGGGCTATATATGATCAAAGATCTTTTGCCCATCGTAAACAGTGGAGAGTCTTTGCAACATGCATTATCTGCGGTCATGCTGATTGCCGAAGGGGATTATCGTGCCTTTTTTGTGCGATTTGGTCGAATTGTGTTGATACCCACAGATCCAAAGTGTAAACCAAAAGCATTAGCTTTGCCTACCCACCAACACGCTCTTGTTGACGACCAATTGGGAAGAATCGCTTGGCGAAAAATAAAAAAATGAGAAAAAAAACAATATAGGTCATATTATGCTGTGTTATTTAAAAAATGATTTGCGAAGCTTTTGTAATTAGAGCTTGTTTATTCATAAAAATTTTGTTTAAATCGATGGTGTGGACGTTAGCAGAAAGCTATAGTTGACAAGCTGTTTTAAAGACAGTAAGTTAGAGCCGTAATGTCGCAATTGGCATTTATGCAAAAGATCTGCTAGCATCTAAGCAATAGCGGACTAATCACGATTGAGTGGATTGAATACGTAAATTAAATTGGGTTCATTAGAACCTTAACGCGTGTCTAGTTAGGAGAAAAGTTCATGAAGAAGCGTTCAACAACATTGAAAAAAATCGGGTTAACCCTTGCAGGCTTAGGGGCAGTTATGTCCACGGGTGCAGTAGCGGCAAATAATATGCAGGTCAAGTCAGAAGGCGGTATCATGATCTACAATCCTTCAGACAGTGCTTACTGGTTTTCGGTAGGTGGTCGTTTGAATCTGGATGAGACCGTATTTTCAGGTGGAAGGCTTGATAAAACAAATCAATTTGCCAGTGGCGGCAATATTCGCCGAGCATTCTTAAAATTTGCAGGTGGTGTGGGCGATTATATCTCTTATAACTTAACGCTGGATTTTTCACGACCAAACTTAACACAGGCTGGCCAGTTCGATGGACGTGGGTCAAATGGTCATTCTGTTGATTTTGAAGATGCCTATATCAATGCTTGCTCTGAATTTACAGGCGCTATTGGTGTTGCCAACCTTCGGTTTGGTCAATTTACACCGCCTACGAGTATTGATGACTGGGGTAATCATGGGACAAATAACGATACGATGTTCTTAGAGTCTTCTCTAGCAACCAGTGCATTTGCGATTCCAACGAAAGTATACGGCCTTTGGTTTGATGCAACTGCTATTGATATGTTTATGTTAAGCGCGTCTGTTTTTCAACCAAGACAAAACCATTTTAATGGTGCCAGTGCAACGAATGCTAGCACAAATGGTGGGTTGGCGAACAACAACAATTATGGGGATACAGGTCGTTCTGATCGCCTAGGTGCTGCGTTACGCTTAACTTTTGCACCGGTTCACACCTGCGATACGGTTTACCACTTCGGATTAATGGGTCGTTATCAATCCATGAACAATTCTGCTCAGGGTAATCCGATTGGACAATATAATTTGTTTCAAACAACACCAGAAGCAAGAGCACGTCAAACAGGACAGCTTGTTACAACGGGCAATGTTCGAGGCAGAAGTTATAATGTTGTGAATGGTGAAGCTTTGGCTATGTGGGGACCTGCAACGGTTGAAGGTGAATATTACCAAGCCATTGTTCAGCGTATTCCAACAGGTGGAACAGCGCTCGACGTAGGCACAACACGAGGCAACCCACGTTTCCATGGTTGGCATATAGAGGCTGCTTATGTCTTAACTGGCGAGCATCGTGTATATGATTTTCAAACCGGAACGCTTCGAAATCCTAAACCCTGCGATAAAATGGGTGCATGGGAAATCGCTGCTCGATACAGCTTCGTGAATATGGTAGATAAAAATATTTACGGTGGTAGCGAGCATAACACGACACTTGGTTTGAATTGGTTTGTTAACGAGCATGTTAAGCTTTCGGCCAACTACATTCGTGCAAACATTTATCCTAATGTTAGCGTGCGCTCAAACAATAACGTTGTTACTACTAGTAGTGCAGCCAAACGTCAATTGGATATCGTTGGGTTACGCTTAGCGGTAGCATTCTAATTCGACGGTGGGGAGCCCCCACTACTTCAAAATTAAAAAAGCCCTGCTGTTTGGTGGGGCTTTTTTTTTTGTATTCAATAAGTAAAAGAGTAGACAATGACTGGTAGAATTTTTAGATTTATCATACACTGTTAGTATGTCTAAAAATTCGTGTGTGAAATTTTTTAAGTTGTTGGGGATTCTTCTTGCCGTTACCCATTTAATCGGGTGCGGAAAATCTCCTTCCGTTGATCGCTTTGAAATGTTAAATCGTTCAACTTATAGCTTTAATAAAAATGTAGATCGCTTTTTGATAAAGCCCATCTCCAGAGCTTACGAAGCAATTATTCCTAAACCCATACAGATAATAGTTGGCAATTTTTTTCAAAATCTTAGTGAAATTCCCAATATCGGTAACGATATCCTTCAAGGAAACTTCCATTATGCGCAGCGCGATACTGCGCGTTTTCTGGTGAATAGTACCTGGGGGCTAGGCGGATTATTTGACGTTGCAGGCAAGAAAGGACTAGAAAGGCACCATCAAGATTTTGGTCTCACATTAGCAAAATGGGGTTATACGGAATCTAGTTACTTGGTTTTGCCCATTTTAGGCCCCAGTACCATCAGAGATGGTGTTGGCTTAGGGGTAACGTACCAGATGGGGGTTTCACCTCACTTGAAATCCGTTGCTTTGCGTAACAATTTAATGCTTCTCTATTATATTGATACGCGAGCTTCTTTATTAAAAGTCGAGCCTTTGATTGGCGAGGCCGTTGATGAATATGTCTTTATTCGAGACGCATACCTACAACGCCGTAAATATCTCATCAGTGGCGAAAAAGAAGAAACAGCAACAGAGGCAACATTAGAGGGTCCTCCTGAGTAAACTAATGCGCACAATGATGCAACTGCCTTTAACAGCGAACATCCTGGTTATAGATGACGATCCTATCCTGCGCAAAAGTATAAAAGACTATTTTGAAGACAGCGGTTTTACCGTTATAGAAGCAGAAAATGGGCAAGTTGGACTCGAGATTTTTAAAAACCAAAAACCCGATTTAATCGTTACCGACTTACAAATGCCAGTATTAGGCGGATTAGAGGTTTTGAGCGCTGTTACTAAAGCATCGCCGGAAACACCCATTGTCGTCATTTCTGAAGCGGGTGGTTTAAACGATGTGATTAAAGCTTTAAGAATTGGTGCATGGGACTATTTAACCAAACCGATCGTGCAGATACCCGTGCTAGAACATGCAGTTTGCAGGGCATTAGAGCGTTCGCGGTTAATCGAAGAAAATAGAATTTATAAGCGGGAATTGGAACTGGCTAATCAGGCGCTAAAAAAGAGTTTAGATATTTTAGAGGAAGATCAAGAAGCAGGTCGCAGTGTTCAGATGAAGTTATTGCCAGAGCAAGGCGTTATATTTGGTGAATATCAGTTTACGCATAATGTGGCGCCTTCTTTATATCTTAGTGGCGACTTTGTAGACTATTTTAAAATCAATGATAAAAAATTTGGGTTTTATATTGCAGATGTGTCGGGTCATGGCTCTTCTTCTGCATTCGTAACGGTCTTATTAAAAAGTGCGATGGGGCAAATATTAACGCGTTATAAGGCGGGTCAAGACGAGACAATATTAGAACCGGACAAAGTACTCGCAAAATTGGGTTTAGAGATTCACTCTGCCAAGCTAGGTAAATATTTAACCATGGTTTGTGGTGTCGTGGATTTAGAAAGTCATGAATTGACTTATAGTATTGGTGGCCATTATCCAAATCCCGTGTTGTTGGAAAATGGCAAGGCGCGATTTTTAGAGGGAAAAGGATTCCCCGTTGGCATTATGAAAAATGCGATGTACCAGCGTTATACCACGCATTTGAATGCCGATATGCGTTTACTGTTGTTTTCGGATGGCATTGCCGAAATACTGCCAGAAAAAGACATGGAAGCGAAAGAAGCTTTACTGTTGTCTATGGTGACTGAGGGCAAGGGCAGTGTTGCGCATTTTATCGAACAGTTAGGTTTAGAAAATAAAAAAAACTTGCCGGATGATGTAACGATACTCTCGTTAGTAAAAGGGGCATAGCTTTTACACCAATGCCATCTCAGACTTAATAAGTGTATTTTTTGTCTTGGGCTGCACTGTCTTTTCTTTTTCTTCATGGATCCAAATTTTCTTTTCGTCTTCTAAACGATCATCTAGAATCGCTTGACGAATGGCGGTCATTAATCGATTCATATAAGTAACATTATGCAACGTTACTGCCTGTATGGCCAACAGCTCATTTGCACTAAACAAATAACGCAAATAAGCGCGAGAATAGGTGCGACAGCATTCACAAGTACAGGTATCATCAATGGGTCTTTCATCTTCTTTAAAGCGATAATGGCTTAAAACAAGGTGTTCTTTTGTTGTATCTTCGTTTTGAATCGCTCTGATCAATGCGCCACCATGGCGCGCCAAGCGTGTTGGGTGTACGCAATCAAAGGTATCTATTCCGTGTGAGACTGCGGAAAAAATATCTCGCACACCGCCTATCCCTAACAGATGAATGGGTCTTGAAGGATTGAGTAAAGGAACGGTAAAAGCAACAACATCGTACATCTGTTCTTTTTCTGCACCCAATGAACCCCCAATGGCATGCCCAAAAAAAGACTGATTGTTCACAAAATCGGCGGCAATGCAGCGTAAATCTGGATAAACGCCACCTTGTATAATGCCATACAAGGCTTGGACGCCAGTATGGTGCGTTGCAAATTCATTCACAGAACGTACACCCCAGCGATGCGACAAATGTAAGGAGTTTTCGGTATAGGATTTATCAACGTTATAGGGCGTGCATTCATCAAACACGACCACCAAATCTGGCCCGAGATCCCGTTGAATTTCAATAGATTTTTCAGGCGTGAGTTTGTGCAATTTTCCATCTAAATATGATTTAAACACAACGCCTTCTTCCGAAATTTTGCACACAGATTTTTGACGCGGTGTTAAATTTTTTCGTTTAATTTCGCTCGAAACCGATCCATATCCCAAACTAAACACTTGATATCCACCCGAATCCGTTAAGAGTGGACCATTCCAGCCCATGAATTTGTGTAACCCGCCCATGCGCTTTACTAAATCGCTGCCCGGGTTAATCATTAAGTGGTAGGTATTTGCTAATTGGATTTGCGTGTCGCAGGCTTTCATTTGGGCAGGCGAGGCACCTTTAATAGCGGCTTTGGTTGCACAAAAAATAAAAGCAGGCGTGAGTACATCACCGTGCGGTGTTGTGATTTTGCCAAGACGCGCATTCGATTGCCTGCTTGATTTCAGAATTTCAAATTTAAAATTAGGGTAAGATAGCGGCATTTAAATTACACTCCGAATAATCGTTTGGCTGTGTGGATGTTGCTTTTTTTGATTTTTTTTTCGAATATAATAAATAAAAGGTGTATTTAATACATTGACGAATACGCGGATACCAAGAGCACCCAAAATATAAGCATAGAAGAATGTTTCGAAATCGATCTCTAGGGGATAAAAAATTCGCCAGGCTAAAAAACTAAAGATACAATTATCAATCAATGTCGCAAGCAGTGTTGCGAAGAATGTTCGGATGCTTAAGAAACGGCTGTTTGAGCGCTTTTTTAACCATAAAAACACCCACATGTCGGTATATTGGCTAATTAAATATGCAATTAAACTTGCGAGCATGAGGGCGGGACTGGGTGTAAATAGCAATGCCATGGCATCGTGTGTTTCTACATAGCGGTAGAGCGTGGAGCCTGGTTCAACTGAGATCACCTTGCTGCCAAGGGTTAATAACATAATAGTCGAGACCATGAGCAAACCAAAAAATCCAAGCCAAATCGCTTTCTCTGTTTCTTTCTTGCCATAATATTCAGAGAGGATATCGGTTGCAAGTAGAGTTGTTGTAAATAGAATAGAGCCCATGGCAATGGGATAGTCAAAAAATGACAATTGGATGACTTTTAAGGATTGAATGTTAGCGATAATGACAGCCAATACGATAAATACAAATAAGCCTTCTTTGCCGAACAAGCGCTGCAACAAAAACAGACTGCCAATCGTTGTTATATAGATGAATGCGCCGACGACTTCGTTTGGAAGAGCTTGTAAGTTATTGATAAAAAAAGGGATCCATTCGTTCATATGTTTAAAACGGTGTTGTTTGAGTGTATTGAGTAACACATCTTATCAAGGAAGTACTTATTTTACAATTATTAACTTAGTTGCCAAACATATTCCCTTGAAAAGGGAAGCGAGCTGGGGGATGTTAATTTTTTAACTAGCTTTACTATGATTTCATTCTGTAATATATTGCGACGGAGATAGGAGTAATTAAATAATTATTTAGAAATGAGAGGTTGTTATGTCTTGCCCAGAACCGCTGCAAGAACGTCAAAATGAAGAAAAAAAAGATGATACGGTTCTTAGCTCCGAAGTACCATCAGAAAACAGGATCAATTTTAAAACTAAAACAACCTTAGGTTCTCTTCATTATTTAATTTCAGAGTGTGCTGGTATTTTAGAAGATGCTGAAGAGTTAGTGCAACAATGCTATTATGATCGAAAAGGGCTGCTTGAAATTCCGACATTGAATTCCCAGGAAATACTCATCCAATTTATAAACACAACAGTGCCGCATTGGTATGTTTCTATTAAACTTGAAATTCCGACATTGAATTCCCAGGAAATACTCATCCAATTTATAAACACAA
>DAORSV010000003.1:0-21109 GCA_035443705.1 Gammaproteobacteria bacterium | reverse complement strand
CTTGAAATTCCGACATTGAATTCCCAGGAAATACTCATCCAATTTATAAACACAACAGTGCCGCATTGGTATGTTTCTATTAAAGATGAGCCGGATTTTAAAAGAATTGTGAGTTTTACAAAGCAATTTGCAAAAGAGGGGAAAATATTAGCCGCTTTAAATTTTTTATTCATGCTTAAAAAAGAATATGCGATTTTATTTACGAATGGTAGTACATCATTTTCTGAACTGAAGGGCTGTTATGAGAAAACGGCGAGATTTCAAAGAGAATTAACAGCGAGACTTGTTTTTCTGGGTGTGGAAACAGATGCACTTATTTTATGGGTAGGAGAAAACCAAGAAACTATCAAAGTTTCAGAGAACATCGCTATGCCAGATTTGGCAGATTTTGAAGAATCGCTCGATTGTAATAGTAAATCTATTCAAGCTTTTATTGAAGATCTGAATTTTTTTTGCAACGATTTAAAGCAGCGCCTTATAAAAAACATATTGGTTAACATCGATGACACTGGAAGATCTCTAAATTTATGCCCTCCTTATGATCCTACAGCGCAGAATAGGGGCGTGCTTTTATTAGAAGCGTATTCACGAAATCCAGCGTTGAAGGAAAAATTAAACTATCTGGCTTCTCATTGTGAGGTAAAGGTATCAGCAGAGCTCGAAGAACTTGAGAAAACATTTCAAGCTGTGGTGACATCAGCAAAAACAATTGACAGCAGCTTAGGTACAATAAAAAGAATTTCATATTTATCGCAAGCTTTAGATCCTAGAATTGACTTTGCTCCAGGCTTTTGTGCGGGCGATAGTAGAAATTGGTGTCACAATAGGTTAAACGAACATGAGGTGCAGTCGCAAGATGGTCATTTAATTGAAGACTTCAATTTTCGGCGAGAACTTCATTCTGAAGTGTTGACGGATAGCATTTTTTGGTTACAAATGAAATCTGGTTTGGGTCGACATGAAGAAAGCATTTTCGTGGGTGAGGTATCAACTGGGATAAGTGATGTCGAATCGGCAAAGAATTTTTGTGTTGAAATTCTTGATTTATTGCAAAAAGAGACTCTTCAAAATACGGTGGCTATGGCCTTTGAAGTAATCTTGAATAAGAAACAATCGAGTGAGACAGCACATCAAATATCATTTTGCCGTTTTTTTAGAAACGAAATGGAAGTTTGGCGAGTCCGAGATTTAAATTGTGGTGAGTTTGAGGGGAACTTTCCCGATTTAAAAGAATGGTATTCTAAATTTTACGCCATCTCACTTTATGTAACATCATTCCAATATGATACTGCTGTACTCAAAAAAACAATTTTAGTTCCTCAAAAAATAAATACATCCACTTGCGACGATGAGCAATATCGAAGTGATATTCAGAAAAACATGAGCATTCTCTTTAGATATTCATTGTTTTCAGAAGATTTATCAAAAGAAATCTTAATGCTTCATCAAAGAATTATTTGCCCTACTATAAAAGACAATAACATTAAAAATTTAATGTTATTTTTGGATTGTCAAGACTGGGTTTTCTCTAATCCCAATAAAGCATTTTCAGAATTAGGTTTAATTTTGAGTCAAGTCCTAGAGTTTGAAGACGTAAAATGTCAGACGGTTAAATGCATGATATGGTTCGGACAGCTTGTTGCATTATTTAATGCTAGCCAATTTAATGAATTTGAAAAAAATTTTAGTCAAGTGTTATCTTCCATAGAACCATCATTATTAAAATCTGAAGATGCTATGTTCGTAAAATTTGTGCGGGAGCAATATTTTAAAGCTTTAAGTTTTGGTTCGATATTAACAGATAAAAATCTTCTTGAATATACAGAAAAAATAAAGAAAATAATGGAGGATTTTGAGGGAAATTTAGAAAAAACTAGAACAACTATTGAGACAAGGCTAACAGAATTAATTTCAACAGATCTGCATAATAGGGGAACTTTAAAAAGGCTCTGTGCATTATTAGATTGTTATGTGAAAAAATGTGTTTTCACAATATTTGATAGTGAAATGTTTGACAATTCGATGCAATTTGTAATGACAGGTTTGCAAGAAGAACGGATGCATCCTTCGGTAGAAGGAGCGATGGAGACTTTTCTTAACGAATTAAGTCAAGATCAAATTCCTCAGCCTTTGACTTTTATGAGAACGCTTCAGAGTGAAATATATAACCAGAAGTGGATACCAGAAGACAAAGGTCAGAATCAACTTTCAGAACGCAAAAAGCATAGACACCGGTACTGTCCGGGAATTGTGGATACGCTTTAAATTGCACAGAATTATACTGTATAAATATTTCGTAAATTATTAAAGTTTGTTGATTTTTTAGTTTTTTGGAGTACAATTATAAGTACTTAATAGAAAGCCAGCCATTGTTACGAAGATTAACGTGCTTATAGAGAACATTAAGCTGACACCTTTTACAGGTATCGGAAAATCAGAACCTTTGAAATTTAAAAAAAGTGGTTATTGGTCTCGTCGTATTAGCGATTTTGATCGTTTGGTTTATAAAGTAGATGATAGAGATCTTTATATCATTCAATGTCGTTTTCATTATTAAAATCAGTAAGTATATACTTTATGCAATACGGAACTTAATTAACATAGGGTGTGTTATGAAAGAGAATGCCGGACAACGGAAAATTAAGCGCGCTTGGCACAGCCAACCCACCATAGAAGGTGCTGGCGTGCATCTTAATCGAGCCTTTGGGTTTCATGAATTACCCTTACTGGATCCTTTTTTGCTGTTAGATGATTTTCGATCTGAAAACCCGGCGAACTACAAGGCTGGTTTTCCTTGGCACCCACACCGCGGCGTGTTCCATTTGAGCACGATGTTTCGGGTGTTAATTATTTTGATATGGATCCTCCCTGCGTTTGTGGAAACGGAACCTTGATTTTATTTGATGCAGGAACCCATGTGACTATTACAACCAAGGATAATTCGGTTCGCTTTTTTTTGATTTCTGGCAAACCGATTAAAGAACCGATTGCTTGGTATGGCCCTATTGTAATGAATACCAAAGAAGAATTGCGTCAGGCATTTCAAGAATATGAAGATGGGACTTTTGTAAAAACGAAATAAGATCTTTTAGAGATGCGTTCAAACGCGCAAATTCCGCGCAGGGATTGCTGTTGACTGAATACCCAGACCTTCTAAAAGTTCCTATTAACAATAGAAGCTTTATCGATTAACCTTCCATTATCAATAGAGGCTTAAAAAGGAATGGACATGATTTTCCTGGTCGGGGTGACAGGATTTGAACTTGCGACCCCTGCCTCCCGAAGGCAGTGCTCTACCAGGCTGAGCTACACCCCGACGCGAATACTTAAGATACAATAAACAGGCTTGTTAAGCAATTGGGGGCTAAAATTTCGATGCCTAATGGTTACGGTGTATAGCAAAGTCTGTTAGGGCATAGGCGGCATCGCGATAGGCCGATGAACTTAATTTTTCGAGCGCTTTTTTTGCGCGATTGCTTTCAACTTTGGCAAAATTACGTGTGTAATCTAATGCGCCGGATTCTTGGATCATTTTTTGGATGAGTGGCAAATGCTGAGATTCATTTTTGCGAATGGCTTCTTCTACTAGGCGTGTATCCTTTTTGTTGCCATTTTGTAAAAGATAGATCAGCGGAAGTGTGACTTTACCTTCAGCTAAATCATTCCCTAGCTTTTTACCCGTCTCGGTGGGTGAGGCTTCATAATCTAATACATCATCAATGAGCTGAAAAGCTGTGCCAAGGTGCATTCCAAATTGTGTCAGCGCCAGTTCTAATGCACTGTCAGCATTACCCAAAATTGCGCCTACTTGTGCTGAGGCTTCAAACAGTTTTGCCGTTTTGGATCGAATAATATTCAGATATCCACCCTCTGTTGTTTCCGGATTACCGCGTTGGAGTAATTGCAAGGCTTCCCCTTCAGCCATAATATTTGTTGCATTGGCGAGTACATTCATAACACGAAGATTTTCAACAACCGTTAACATTTGAAAGGCTTTGGAGTACAGAAAATCACCCACAAGCACTGCTGCTTCGTTACCCCAAACATTATTAGCCGTTTTTCTCCCTCGTCTTAATACGGCATCATCAACCACATCATCGTGAAGCAAGGTTGCAGTATGGATAAACTCAATAACAGTAGCCAGATTAATGTGCTGTTTTCCTGAGTAGCCAGAGGCGTGTGCAATTAAAATGACAACCAGAGGTCTTAATCGTTTGCCGCCACTTTGAATAATATAATGACCTAAGTCATTTATTATACTTGCTTTAGAATGCAGAGAATCCAGAATCAAGGCATTAACTGCTTGAAAATCGTTCTGAACAAGTGCTTTAATGGGGTCTAATTGCATGGGTTGGCTTTTTCCCTATAAGAGTCTGAATATACAGCTAAAATGCTTTTTGTATCAAGGGTTCTTCTAAATTTGGAAAGAAAAGAAAATGGAGAAAGGAAAAACAGAAAAAAGAGCTTGCGAGTTGAGCACCTTTCACGTAGCATAATAACCCTTATGTGATCCTTTTGTGATCTTTATTTTGTGATGAGTGGAGTAGCAGCGTTATGTATGCAGTTATCGTCAGTGGCGGTCAGCAATACCGAGTCAAGCCAGGACAGTTTCTTAAAGTTGAAAAAATAGACGTTGGCACAGAGGCTACTGTCAAGTTTGATAAGATACTTATGATTTATGATGGCGAAAAAACGATGGTAGGTGCACCTTATCTTGCTGGCTATACCGTTAACGCAGAAGTTGTTAAAGAAGGGCGCGGCGATAAAATTCGGATTATTAAATTTAAACGTCGTAAGCATCATATGAAGACGATGGGTCATCGACAATCGTATACTGAAGTTAAAATTACGGGCATCCAAGCCGCGTAGATTGCATATTTAGGAGAATAAAATGGCACACAAAAAAGCAGGTGGTAGTACACGTAATGGTCGAGATTCGCATTCTCAGCGATTGGGTGTTAAAAAATTTGGCGGTCAAGTTGTAAAGGCCGGTAATATTTTAATACGTCAGCGCGGTACTCGGGTTCACCCCGGCTTTAATGTGGGTCGTGGTAAAGACGATACGTTGTTTGCAACCATGGATGGCATTGTGAAGTTTGAAATAAAAGGTCCGAAAAAACGCAGTTATGTTACCGTTATTCCATTGGAGAATATTGCTTCAGCTGCATAACATCACACAAAAAATCTACGTAAACATTTTTTAGCCTTCCAGAAAAATTTTAATTATGAAATTTGTTGATGAAGTCACAATTACCGTGCAAGCGGGAAAAGGTGGCGATGGCTGCTTAAGCTTTCGTCGTGAGAAATTTATTCCCTTTGGCGGGCCGAATGGCGGTGATGGCGGCGATGGCGGCAGCATTTATCTAGAAGCAGATCCTGATCTCAATACCCTTATTGATTATCGTTTTCATCAGCACTATAAAGCCAAAAATGGCCAGGGTGGTATGGGGAGCGATTGCACGGGCAAGTATGGTGAAGATCTTGTTTTAAAAGTGCCTGTTGGAACAGTGGTATGGGATGCTGATACGCACGAGCAAATGGGCGATTTACTTAAACCACATGAGCGATTTTTAGTTGCAAAGGGCGGTTTCCACGGTCTTGGTAATGTACGATTTAAAAGTAGCCTTAACCAGGCGCCGCGGAAGTTTACCAAAGGTCGCTTAGGCGATATTCGTCGATTACGATTAGAACTTAAATTGTTGGCGGATGTAGGGTTATTGGGATTGCCCAACGCGGGAAAATCGACGCTCATTCGCGCCGTTTCTGCTGCCACCCCTAAAGTTGCGGATTACCCTTTTACAACCCTTTACCCCAATTTGGGTGTTGTTTCTGTGGGAGTAAACCAAAGTTTTGTGATGGCAGATATTCCAGGCGTGATAGAAGGTGCAAGTGACGGTGCAGGTTTGGGTTTACGCTTTTTAAAGCATTTGGCACGAACGCGCTTATTATTACATCTGGTGGATGTCATGCCTTTAGACGGGTCAGATCCGGTTCCATCTGCCAAAGCGATTGTTAAAGAGCTTGAAAAATATAGTCCGGAACTCACGCAACATGAACGTTGGTTAGTATTAAATAAAATTGATCAGATGCCTGAAGATGCACGCGAAGCGCATTGTCAGCGCATTATTTCAGATTTGAACTGGGAAGGTCCTGTTTTTCGAATATCCGGGTTATTACGTTTAGGTACAGCAGAATTGTGTTACGCGATTATGCAAAGATTAGAAGTCATGGGAAAAGAAACGACTGAATCACCTCTCTCAGAGAGAGAGGACGATGTGTACGAGAGCGAGTAACTAACCCGGAGTAAGGCAATTAAGCTGTTAATGCCTTAATATGTCCACTGAGCCGGCTTTTATGTCTAGCGGCTTTGTTCTTGTGGATTAGGCCTTTATTGACCATTTTATCAACCATCGAAGACATTAAACGGTATTCGGTTAAAGCCAATTCGCTTTTGCCTTCGGCAATCGCTTTAATAACGCGCTTTAGGTAAGTACGCATGGTCGAACGCTGGCTCGCGTTTTGTGCGCGTGCCTTGTCGTTTTGTCGTGCTCTTTTTTTCGCTTGTGCTGTATTAGCCAAAGTTATTTCTCCAAATCAATTTCAGTTCGCTTGAGATGCTCAAGTTCGGGGATCATGACTAAAATGCGTATTTTTGTCAAGGTTTTCCTTTGTATTTTGTCTTGACAGCATAAGGCAGGAAGCTTAGAATTCAGACTCATTACCTTCTTTGGTTAATACCATGCATTATCGTTCTATTTATAGTTTTCTCTGGTCGGTGATTCGGCCGTTTAAATGGCATTACGTTGTTATGCTGATCGCGCCTATTTTGGGTGCTTTCTATGATTTCGCGAATAATTACGCTCTGAAATTGGTCGTGGATGCATTTTCAGGGGGCGGTGAGGTTACATTTCACGCATTGTTATGGCCCATCTGTCTTTTTATTGGTGCACAAGTTTTGTTAGATGTGCTATGGCGGACTGCAGATATTGCCGAGTGGCGCGCTGAGCCTTATGTGCGGCAGTCTATTTTATTAAAAGTGTACAACTACGTTCAACATCATCCCTATCAATTTTTTCAGAATACCCAATCCGGATCGATTACAAGCAAGATTAAAGGGATCCTCGATGGCTATGATAATTTTTGGGCTGCCATGCACCACGAGTTTACGCCCAAATTGGCTAATACAATTGTTTTAACAGGTGTTTTGGTCATTGTGAATGTCAAAGTCTGTTTGTTTGTTGCCATTTGGGGACTTTGTTTCTTTATTGTTATGTATCGCTTTGCGAAGGTGACAGATAGGCTTTCTTTTATTAATGCCAATGATCGACACAATATTTTTGGCTTGATTGCGGACAATATCTCGAATATCTTTACAATATTTTCATTTGCAACGCGAAAGCCAGAATTAAAGCGTTTAGACCACTTGATTGAAAAAGATTTTATCCCTTCCGGTATTAGACTCTATCAGTTTAGTTTTATTTCTAATATTGTGGCAGCGCTTCTTTATTGGATTATGCTGATTGCATTATTTCTGTTTATGATCCATTTGAGACAGACAGGACAGGTTACGACCGGAGATTTAGTTTTTGTGATGGGGATAACCTTTAAAATGTCCTGGGATCTCTGGCAGATGATCCAAAAAATGCAGGAATTTATGAAGCATATGGGAGATTTTAAAAGTTCTTTCGAATTGCTAAAAATACCTCAAGAAAAAAGTAAATTGCATCTTGATAAGCATATTAAAGTCGTACGGCCCAGCATTGTATTTGAAGGTGTAAGTTTTTCTTATGAATCAAATAAACCTATTTTTTCTGATTTATCGCTTAATATTAAACCTGGCGAGAAAATTGGGTTGGTAGGGATATCGGGTGCTGGGAAATCTACCTTGGTATCGTTGTTATTGAAGTATTTTCATATTAATCAGGGACGTATTTTAATTGATAACCAGGATATTTCTCAATATTCAGAAGATACGATTCGTGCACATGTGGCAGTTATCCCTCAGGATATTTTATTATTTCATCGCAGTATTTTGGATAATATTCGCTATGGCAATTTAGAATCTTCTGAAGAGGCAATCAGAATTGCTGCACGTATGGCTAATATTCATGATTTTATTATGAGTTTGCCAGAGCAATATCAAACCCTTGTCGGAGAACGTGGTGTTAAATTAAGCGGAGGGCAGCGTCAACGCATTGCGATTGCACGTGCTATTTTAAAAAATGCGCCTATCTTAATTTTGGATGAAGCAACTTCAAGCTTAGATACCGAAACGGAACAATTAATTCAAGTTAGTTTGGATAGTCTTTTGGAAGATTCTAATGTGACTGTGCTCGCTATCGCGCATCGGTTATCGACGTTGAAACACATGGATAGAATAATTGTGTTAGAGCAAGGAAAAATTGTTGAAGAGGGATCGCATAATATGCTTATTGCGCGCGATAGCGTTTATAAGCGATTATGGGAAATGCAAAAAATATAAAGGCAATAATGGAGCCAAATTTAGACCCCATTGTCCTTAATGAGCAGCTTGAAACATAAGTTCTAGCTCCGTTTCACTATCGCTAAGATCAGGTTGCTGAGCAACAAAAAGGGTGCGAGGTTCTCTTTGTTCTGCTTTTTTTGCAGAATATGGGCTAGATTGATCTAACAGTAAACTAATTTCAGTATCGCTAAGTTTTTGATTAAACTTACGCGTATAAGCGGGTAGATAGGTATTGGGATACCCATAATTGAAAAACCCAGAAGTTTTTACTTGTAAAAGTGAGCTTGCTTCATTTAATCCATTTAAATTTAACCCTGGGTGACCGTTGAATAAAGCATGGCATTTTTTGCAATTTTTAATAGTAGATCCAATATACGCAGTTATTTTTTTCTTTGTATTTTGTAATAAGTGATCTGCTATCGCTTGTTCGGGATGAAGCAAATTTGGATTTTTCACGATTAAGACATCATTTGTCGTTATTGCGTTATGCAAATCAGCAAAATAGCGTTGTTCCGACATTTTTTTCTGCGTTGCTTGCGAAAACTTAGCCAGATCAAGATCCATCCGCACGTTTTTAATCAAAAAAATAAACTTTTGATATTCCGAAGGGGTATTATGATCTGTAGGCACCATATTAAATGGTTGTTTTGGGTTTTTGAGTTTTATGTTAAGCTCCTTAAGGTAGTTTGCCCTTTCAGTGATATGCTTTTTCAAAGAAATTTTTCCACCAACAAGTCTTTTTTCAAGCTTATTCGATGCTTCAGTTATTTTAGTAATAGCTTCAGCAATGATCTTTTCGTCAAGATTATTGGCTGTTGAGATCAATAAATGTTTGCTATTGGGATCTATTGTTACTGAAACAGCACCGGGCTTTTGATGGAGGGCAAGTAAGGTGCGGTGTAGTAATCGTGCATAACCATCAAACCGTCTTTCTTGCCATGTGGGTTTATCTTCATGTTTAACTGTAATTTCATGTGACTCTTTGTGTTCTAATTTTTCCGTGCTGGATTTTTTGGTAGAAGTTTCTGCCATATGAAGTTTTAGTGCTAAGAGTTGTTCTAACGATTCTTCTGCTGTTTGTTCGGTATCTAGATCTTCTTCTGTAGTCTGAGTGAGAGATGAGAAATCAACGGGCGTAGACTCAAGTACATTGTTTGTTTGAGTTTCATGTTGAGATGTTGGATCAACTTCTTCATCTAACGCTGAAAAATCTAGATCGAATGTTGCTATATACTTGTCAAAGTTTTGAGCTAATTGTTTAAATTCTCTTTTTAAGTTAAGGAATTTATGCGTGTATTCATGAAATTCATCAGCAGATTTTGTGGTGTTGATTAATTTTATATAACGTTGGATATTCTTAAAAAGTTGGTTAAATTTTTGATACATTTTAGCTGTTTCATCTGAAAAATCCTGAAAAGAGTTGGATAGTGACATGTAATTTTGAACTTCGTCTGAAAATTCTGCAAAAGAAAGACGAGAAGAATCGTATTCGATTTTGCCTTTAATGTTTTTCAAAAAGCGCTGTTCAAATTCTTTTTGAGTCGTGCTGATAAAGGGAGCAAGTAGCGTTAATAACTTTTCCAGAGATTTTTTTTCGTTATCGTAATCGCTGCATTTATTATATTGCAGCCAAAGTGTTCGAAATTTCTCTCTAAGCGCGTCTATAAAATATTGTCTATCTTTAGCGGCATCAAACGTAATCTTAATAAAAATACTAACAAATTCGTCGTGTAGATCTTGAAGAGCAGCAATATACTCAAGTGTACCATCAACAGGCTTTAAAGCCTTTTCTTTTTTAATTTTCTTTGTAATTTGTTTTCGTTGCGCTTCAATAATTTTCTTACATTCAAATAAGGTCTTTTCTATAGTTTCACTTTTTTCCATTATAATCTCCAACTATAATTAATTGTAACTACACTTGTGTTTATTTAATAATCTACTAAAAAATATAGTAACTTAACTAAGACGCTAATGCAATTTTTTCTTTCTGATTGTATAGTGTAATTTCCCCAATTATGGGAAGTGCAAAAATTATAATATGCGACTTATTAGGCGATAAAGACTAAAAAGCCTTTTAAGTAACTGGATTCTTCGAGCATTGGGTGTATGGGGTGATCAAATCCAGCAGAAAGGGTTTGCACGATACGTCCTTCGCGTTTTGTTTTTTGTAACGCGCGAATAAGGCAAATTTTAAGATCTGCTTCTTTCACATGATAAGAACAAGAAGCGATTAATAAAAACCCACTCGGTGAGATTAATGGCAGACCCTTGGTTAGCAATTTTTCGTAACCCTTAAGGCCAGGGATGAGATCTTTTTTATTTTTCACAAAAGCAGGGGGATCTAAAACAACAATATCAAAAATCTCTCCCTTTTGCAGACGATCGTCCATGTCGTTAAACGTATCTCGACAGTGGAATTCACAAAGTTCAGAAAGATGATTCAAATTGGCAGAGCGTTCTGCGTTTTTGAGTGCACCTTCACTGCGATCGATGCCAATCACGCGCTTGGCCTGTTGTTTGGCGGCCTGTAAGCCAAACCCACCGCTATAACAAAAGTAGTCAATCACCGTTTTGCCAGGTGCCAGTTTGGCAATTAATGCGCGATTTTCGCGATGATCAAAAAACCAGCCTGTTTTTTGGCTGGATGTCATATCGATCTCGAAGGTCATATTATTTTCAATAACGGTTAAGGTAGAAAGGGGTTTGCCGATCACCTTTGGCTCGGTGATTGCTAAGCCCTCAAGTGTGCGAATAGCAGAATCGTTTCTAAAGTAGAGTGTCGTTGGCGAAAATAAAGCTTGGAGCGCTTCTACTAATAGATTTTTAAGTTTTTCCATACCTTGTGTATTCATTTGGATCACAAATACGCTATCAAAACGATCAATGATTAAGCCTGGCAAACCATCGGCTTCTGCATGAACGAGTCTATAGTAAGGCATGTTATAAAACCGTTCTCGCAGCGCTAGGCTCTGTTGCAGACGTTGTTTAAAAAAAGTGACATCAATATTCGTATCCGAGCTTGAAAGCGCTCTGAAAGAAATCAAGGAGTGTCGATTAAAGTAGCCCGTTGCGACACGCTTACCTTGGTGTGCGACTGCAACCAATTCGCCAGGCTCTAAAATTTTAGTTGATTGACTTTGTTTGATTTCATTGGCATATAACCAGGGATAACCTGATAAAAACCGCTTATGGTAACTGGGAATGATTTCGATGGTTGGTAACATGTGACTCGTATCCTAATAATCTGTAAGACTTTGTCTAGCATTGTGATGTTGGCCAGGTTACTATTAACAGTCTTCAAATTCAACGATTAAATAGGGTAATAGCAACCAGCATGCGTTTTTTAAACAGATGAGCAAAGAACTCTTAAAATCGACATCAGTAGTCGGAGGAATGACTTTAATTTCTCGCGTCTTAGGGTTTGTTAGAGATATGGTTGCGGCGCACTTTTTTGGTGCGGGTTTTGGGTATGATGCTTTTATTGTGGCCTCAAAAATCCCCAATTTTATGCGCCGATTATTTGCGGAAGGAGCATTTTCGCAAGCATTTGTGCCCATTTTATCGGAATATCGCACTCAAAACACACAAGCAGAAGTCGAGCAATTTGTGAGTCGTGTCTTCGGCTGCTTAAGTACGATTTTAGCGGGTGTTACTATTTTGGGCATATTGGCAGCGCCACTATTGGTGATGCTATTTGCGCCGGGTTTTGCGACAAGCGGGTCAGGTGTACGTTTAGCGCTCGCCTCAGACATGTTACGCATTACTTTTCCTTATCTTTTGTTTATTTCTTTAACCGCTTTTGCAGGTGGCATATTAAATTGTTACGGGCGATTTGCTGTTCCTGCATTTACACCCGTTTTTTTAAATATAATGATGATACTAGCAACGGTTGTATTAGCACCGCATTTATCCGAACCGGTGATGGCATTGGCATGGGGCATGTTTGCAGGTGGGGTTGTACAATTGTTGTTTCAGGTGCCTTTTTTAAGACGGTTGAAATTGCTCTCGCGCCCAGAATTTTATTGGCAAGATCCCGGTGTTCGACGAATTCTAAAGTTAATGTTGCCAGCGCTTTTAGGCGTTTCTGTGAATCAATTAAACCTGATGCTTAGCTCTGTCTTTGCTTCATTTTTACCTGTTGGGAGCGTTTCGTGGTTGTATTACGCGGAAAGATTAATGGAATTTCCGCTCGGTGGATTTGGTGTTGCGTTAGCGACTGTCGTTTTGCCGCGTTTATCGCGTCATCATACCAAGGCTGAAGATGAACATTTTTCAGCAACACTCGATTGGGGTGTTCGTTGGGTTATGTTGATTGGCCTGCCCGCCGCATTGGGATTGGCGTTATTAGCGGGACCTTTACTAACAACTTTGTTTCAATCGGGTCAGTTCACCGATCAAGATGTTATTTCAAGCCAAATGTGTTTGGTCGCATATTCGCTTGGCATTATGGGATTTATGTTGGTTAAAATATTTGCCTCTGCGTATTATGCCAAGCAAGATGTTAAAACACCGGTTCGAATGGCTGTTGTAACAGTGACTGCAAATCTTTTGTTCAGTTTGATTTTCATGAAATTTTTAGCGCATACGGGTTTGGCGCTTGCGACATCGATGGCAGCATTATTAAATGCGACGCTTTTGGGGTATGGTTTATTTAAACGGCATATTTATACATTACAACCGGGATGGACTTTCTTGGCTCTACAATTACTACTGGCGCTAAGCGCAATGGGTATCGTGATACGGATGTTCAGTCCGGATTTAGTAGCCTGGTTTGCAATGGATGTAACAGAGCGTGTTGTTACACTGTTTGGATTAATTATTACGAGTGGATTAGCCTATATCGCCACTTTATTTTTATCAGGATTACGAACAAATCATATATTAGGAAGAGCAATATCAGAGGGTGATTCATGAGTGATTATAAAGAGACGTTAAACTTACCCAACACAGCATTTCCTATGAAAGCCAATTTGGCAGAGCGGGAACCGGCTGTTTTAAAACGTTGGAATGAAATTAAGCTGTATCAGCAATTAGCAGAAGCAGGTAAAAATAAAATTAATAAAGATAAAACTAAATTATTTATTTTGCCTGATGGTCCACCGTTTGCGAATGGCCATATTCATATTGGTCATGCAGTGAATAAAATTTTAAAAGATTTTATTTTAAAATCCAAAACCCTAAATGGATACTATGCGCCTTTCGTGCCCGGTTGGGATTGTCATGGTTTACCGATCGAGTTAAATGTCGAAAAAGAGGTTGGAAAACCTGGTGTTAAATTAGATGCTAAGGCGTTTAGAGAGAAATGTCGATTGTATGCGATGAAGCAAATCAATCTTCAGCGGGATGCCTTTATTCGATTGGGTCTGTTGGGGGATTGGGAAAATCCTTACATGACGATGAATTTTTCGTATGAAGCGGATATTGTTCGCGCATTGGCAAAAATCATACAGAATGGTCATTTACACAAAGGCTATAAACCGGTCCATTGGTGTTTTGATTGTGCATCGACACTGGCAGAAGCAGAAGTGGAATATCAAGATAAATCTTCGCCCTCTATCGATGTGGGCTTTCCCAGTGTTGATAACACTGTACTGGAAGCCTTTACAAACTTGCCCCTACCCAAAATGCACTTGCCCGTTTGGGCCGTTATTTGGACCACAACGCCATGGACATTACCTGCGAATCAAGCGGTTGCATTGAACGCAGAATTTAATTATGCCTTAGTATTGGCACAAGATAAAACGCATTATTATTTAGTGGCAGCGGATTTGGTTGATGTGTTTGCCAAGCGCATTGGATTAGAGAATTCCGAAATCGTTGCAACGTGCCAGGGCGCATTACTCGAAGGCTTGCAATTACAACATCCCTTTTATGATCGACAAGTTCCGATTGTACTAGGTGATCATGTGACTTTAGAGACGGGTACAGGCTGTGTGCATACCGCACCCGCACATGGTCAAGAGGATTTTATTATCGGCCAAAAATATGGTTTACCGCTAGAGAATGGGGTAGGTAGCAATGGCTGTTATATTTCGAGTACACCGCTATTTGCGGGCGAACATGTGCTTAAAGTCAACGATAAAATTATTCAGCTCTTGAAAGATCGGGGTCATTTGGTGCAAGCCAGTCTGATGCAACACAGTTATCCGCATTGTTGGCGTCACAAAACACCTTTAATTTTTCGGGCGACGCAACAGTGGTTTATTAGCATGGAACAAAATGGATTGCGTAAAAATACGTTGGCAGCCATTAAAGCAGTAGAATGGATTCCCAGTTGGGGCGAAGCCCGCATTGAAGGCATGGTTAAAGACCGACCCGATTGGTGTATTTCTAGACAGCGCATTTGGGGCGTGCCTATGAGTGTCTTTGTGCATCGCGAAACAGGCGATCTGCATCCGAATACACCATTGTTAATGGAAGAAGTTGCAAAACGCATTGAAAAAACCGGCTTAGATGCGTGGTATGACGTATCGATAGAAGAACTTTTAGGTTCAGATGCTAAAGATTACGAGAAGGCACCGCATACGCTCGATGTTTGGTTTGATTCGGGCGTGTTTCATGATTGTGTATTAGACAAGCATGAAGCCTTAAGGTTTCCAGCAGATCTCTATTTGGAAGGATCCGATCAACATCGGGGATGGTTCTTGTCTTCTTTAACGACAGCGGTTGCGATCAAAAATAAAGCGCCTTACAAACAAGTTTTAACGCATGGATTTGTCGTTGATAAAGACGGTCGTAAAATGTCTAAGTCCTTAGGGAATGTTGTCGCGCCGGACAAAGTGATTAGCGCTTTGGGTGCCGATGTTTTACGTTTATGGGTGTCTGCAACTGATTATCGATCGGAAATCGTCGTGTCGGATGAGATTTTAAAACAAACCAGCGATATTTATAGACGCATACGGAATACGGCACGGTTTTTGTTAGCCAATTTAAATGGCTTTGATCCCGAAAAAGATTTAGTGCCAGCTGACAAAATGTTGGCTTTAGATCGATATATTGTAGAACGGGCGAATGAACTGCAAACAAAAATTATTAAGGCGTATGAAGAGTATCAGTTTCATGTGGTCTATCAGACGATACATCATTATTGTGCGGTAGATTTAGGTGGTTTTTATTTAGATATCATCAAAGATAGACAATATACAGGAAAGACTGACGGCTTGCCTCGGCGTTCGGCACAAACAGCGCTCTATCACATTGCTGAAAGTTTAGTACGTTGGATGGCGCCTATTTTAAGTTTTACCGCCGAAGAAATTTGGCAAAATCTACCGGGCAAGCGAGAGGAGTCGGTATTTTTATCATCTTGGTATACAGGGTTGTCGCATTTTGCTAAAAGTGCCGAGGAATCGGTTATGGAACTGACGCCTGAAGACTGGGACACTCTTCAGGCTATTCGCGATGAAGTCAATAAAGTGTTAGAAAAAAAGAGAGCAGAAGGCATTATTGGTTCAGGTTTGGAAGCAGAAATTGATCTTTATGCAGATGATAGATTTTACAAATTATTGTCGCTACTGAAAGATGAATGTCGCTTTGTGTTTATTACATCCAGAGCAGATATTCATCATCTAGGCAGTGAACCGCCAACAACCTCAGAAAACACGCTGTTCCCGGGTTTACGGATTGTTGTTTCTGCTTCAGTTTATCCAAAGTGCGAACGCTGTTGGCATAGGCGAGAGGATGTTAATTCAAACTCGAAGTATCCAGGGATCTGCGAGCGTTGCATCGATAATATAGCTGGCGATGGAGAAGCACGTGAATATGCGTAAAATAGGGATAGTTATTTCTGCTGTTGTGGTTGGTTTGGATCAATTCACTAAATATTTAAGCACACAGCATTTAACAGTAGTTGATTCAATTAAGGTATTTCCGGGCTTTGATTTAGCCTTAAGCCATAATACAGGAGCAGCCTTTGGTTTTTTAGCAAATGCTGCGGGTTGGCAACGCTGGTTTTTTATAGGACTAGCGCTTGTGATGAGTAGTATTATTTATGTGTGGTTAGGGCGCCTTTCAGCTAAAAATAAACAAGAAGCCTTTGGATTATCGCTGATCTTAGGCGGAGCGCTTGGTAATCTGGTAGATAGAATAACACATGGATATGTAACGGATTTTATTTTGTTATATTACAAAGATTGGCAGTGGCCTGCGTTTAATCTGGCAGATTCTGCTATTTGTTTAGGCGTTGTTTTTTTAATGCCGGTCCTATTAAAAAAAACGTAACGCATTCCAGATAAAAAACAAGACGTTTTTTTAAACAATGCAATGTTTTATTGGTTCCAGCAAGCAGCAGGCGTTTGAGTACCCACATTATTGATGGTCATTGTTGAACACGCAACCCCGCCTTCGATATCATTTACTTGGCTGCTGCCTGCAAGGGCAGTGGCGGTGATGGTGTAGCTTGAGGCTGTTGTTGCTGAAGTATAGGAATAATAGGTTGTCGCAGGGATAGGCGTGATGGCAGGCGGCAGTGTATTGCTTGCAGGATACGTATTATTTTGTGCATTAAATTCTTCGTAAGCCGCTTGAAATTTTACCAAATTAACCATCGCTTCAGAACGTCTGGCTTTAAGAATGTAGCGGCTATAGCTTGAAAAAGCGATAGCAGAGAGAATAGCAATAATGCCAACCACGATCATGAGTTCTAATAATGAAAAACCAAGATCATTTTTGCGATTTTTTAATATCCATTTCATATTCAGGTTAACTCCGACTTAATTTAAATTTAGGAGCACGAGGTTGTTTGCGTTTTTAATTGTCCATTTTCTGCCGTTGCATTAAAGGAAATAATATAGCCCTGCGTGCAACCCGGCGGTTTGATGGTAATGGTATACGCTTGAGGACTTGGAAATCCATTCGGTGAAAAAGTAATGCTCGATGCGGGTGCGATGCTTACCGCATTTGCGGTGCTGGGAATGTAAGTATAAACAATTGTATTGAGCGGCAGTACGATGACTTGCCACCCAAATCCCCAGCTACTGGCTGTATCATTGCACCTAACAGCACCTGCACTTGCAATGGCGCAAAGTTCTACGCTCAGTCGTCGATGAAGTGCCTCATTTTTTGCCAAACTTAAAGCAGCATTGATTTGCATCGCAAGTGTGGCAGCGCGGTTATTGGCAAGATATGTTAAATAATTTGGCACCGCGATAGTTGTTAAAATAGCAATTAACGCTCCTACAATCAGTAGTTCGGTGGTTGTAAACCCAGCAAGTCTTCGTTTGGAAAGCGTGTGTTGCATAGAGATTTTATCGGCAGCTAAGGGGCATTTCTTCAGCGGTGCCGGCATTTTTCAGAAATATTCCCAGAGGATTTTTCTGTGTAGGTCGATAAGTTCGCGTTGCATTATTAATAATCAGCGCATCTGCTTCTCGTCTATCGCCATTTTTAGGACAATAAACGAATGTACCATTGTTGATGGTCATGCCATCCGCGGTTATATTTAAGTAAGTACCAAATTGATCAAAATTCAGCTTACCGTGTTGTAGTTTTGGAAAAGCATACAATAGATTTGAAGCAAAATGCGGCAGTTGTTCGTCCGTTTCAATAATGATAAATCCAGCGCTCCAGTCACTGGCGTGGCAGGTTCTATGATTGATGCTGGCACAAACTGTAATGGTTTTAGCACGAGCAAAGGCCTCTTGTTTGGCGAATTCAATGGCAGCCTGTATTCTATCGAGTACCCTGGTGCGTTCTTCGCGCATTAAAAATTGTGAGAAAGCAGGAATTGCAAACGCCGTGAGAAAGCCCAGTATTAAAAAAACTGTACATAATTCTAGTATTGAGAACCCTCTTTGATCGCTCATCAAAAAATGCTACTCTCTTTAGATTAATTAACAATCGGATGTTTAACCCAGGTGGTTGATACCTGGGTCTGATATGAAAGGTATAAAAGATATGAAAGTTATAAAACTAAGTTCATTTACTGCTATGTTCCTCGGCATGGCATTTTTAACCGGCTGCGCAGGCGGTTTAAATCCTGAACGATATTTATTGAATAAACAGTCTTTTATGCTGAGTGAAGATAACCCACCGGCGTATGTTTCAGGATATGTCGATGGCTGTTCTGCTGGTCGACGATTGGCAGGTGATAAACGTTTTGTGTATCGCAAAAATGGTGCTCGTTTCGAAAAAGACGCTTTGTATGCCAGAGGGTGGCAAGAAGGTCAAATCAATTGTCGTAACGAAGCTCTTGAAGAAGAAACATACATTGCTGGGAGACCTAAAGGCGGCTGGAGAAAATTAGAAAACGCAACGCCGGACACAGAAAACAGAAGGGTGCAATCCGCGAATCATGTCGAGGAAGAAAAAATGCGTGCGATGTGGGAAGAATTACGAAAATGAGGAAGATATCATATGCCAATTTATGAATATGTTTGTACCGCATGTGGTGCGACATTAGAGGTTTTTCAGGGCATGAAGGATGTTCCCTTAACCGATTGTCGCGTGTGTACTAAACCCACGCTGCAGAAATTGATATCAGCAACTGGATTTCGATTAAAAGGCGATGGCTGGTATGCAACAGGGTATGAAACAGATCTTAAGAAAGACAACGACAAAAAGAAAAATCTGATCGATTCAACGCCGGCGTCAACGAGTACTCCACCTGCCAG
This sequence comes from Gammaproteobacteria bacterium, assembly GCA_035443705.1. Taxonomy (GTDB): domain Bacteria; phylum Pseudomonadota; class Gammaproteobacteria; order UBA6186; family Azoamicaceae; genus CADEGZ01. The sequence goes on along the minus strand of DAORSV010000003.1, from coordinate 2,017 downwards.
TAGTGCTCCAAACACAAGTGAATCGGTCAAGGCTACGGCTTCTGCTTCCAATGCTTCAAAAACAGAAACATCGGTATAAGCTAAGCAAAAATTAATACTTTATAATTTAGGAAAAAACTATGCGTACCCATTATTGTGGTGAGTTGAATGACGCTTCGATTGGAAAAACAGTTTCGGTTTGCGGATGGGTGCATTATCGCCGCGATTTGGGTGGGCTTATTTTTGTAGAAATTCGCGACAGAACAGGTCTCGTACAGGCTGTTTTTTCGCCACAAGAACAAGCCAGTGCACTTTTTCAACAAGCAGAACAACTTCGAAAAGAGTATGTGGTTTGTATTACAGGTGAAGTTCGATTACGTCCGGAAGGCACCGAAAATAAAAATTCACCTGCGGGAAAAATCGAATTGGGCGTGCTTGCGCTCGAGATTATTGGCAAAGCCGAACCTTTACCATTTTATCCGGATGAGCACCAAAATATTTCAGAAGAAGTGCGGCTTAAATATCGCTATTTAGACTTGCGTCGTCCAGAAATGTTTTATCGACTAAAGTTTCGCACCGATGCAATTCGTATTATGCGTAGCTTTTTTGATAATCATGGCTTTTTGGATGTTGAAACACCGATTCTAACAAAAGCAACCCCAGAAGGCGCTCGTGACTATTTAGTGCCCAGTCGTACACAGCCCGGATCTTTTTTTGCGCTGCCACAGTCTCCTCAGTTGTTTAAACAATTGTTGATGATGTCCGGCATTGATCGCTATTATCAAATTGCACGTTGTTTTAGAGATGAAGATTTGCGTGCAGATAGGCAACCTGAATTTACCCAGTTGGATATAGAAACTTCTTTTATGGATGAAGAAGCGATCATGCAACTGGTTGAAACATTAATTCGAAAATTATTTTTGGAATTGTTAGAGATTGCTTTACCCGATCCCTTTCCGCGATTGACGTATCGCGAGGCAATCGATCGTTTTGGGATCGATAGACCCGATTTACGTAATCCTCTGGAATTAGTAGAAATTTCTGATTTGGTTCAGGATGTCGACTTCAAAGTATTTTCGAGCCCTGCAAAAGATAAAGAAGGGCGTGTTGCGGCTTTGTGTGTGCCAGGCGGAGTAGAAAACCTCTCTCGCAAAGAAATAGATGACTGTACGCATTTTGTGGGTCTTTATGGCGCAAAGGGACTTGCCTACATTAAAGTTAATCAACGAGAGCAAGGTCGAGAAGGTTTGCAGTCGCCTATTTTAAAATTTTTGCCGGATGATGTTCTCGAAGCTATTTTAGAACGCACACGCGCTAAAACAGGCGATGTTATTTTCTTTGGTGCCGATCAGTCTAAAATCGTTAATGATTCTTTAGCGGCACTCCGCAATAAATTGGGTCAGGATTTAGGGCTTCTGCAAGGTGAATGGCGACCGCTATGGGTTGTTGATTTCCCTATGTTCGAGCGCGATAAAATGGGTACACGTTGGCAGGCGGTTCATCATCCGTTTACAGCACCCAGTGTGAGCGACATTGGGGCATTAAGAGCAGATCCAGGTCATTCTACATCACGCGCTTATGATATCGTTTTAAACGGTATAGAGTTGGGCGGTGGGTCGATTCGAATCCATACACCCGAAATGCAGCAAGCGGTTTTTGATGTTTTGGGCGTTAGTAAAACAGAAGCACAAGAAAAATTTGGGTTTTTATTAGACGCACTCAAATATGGTTGCCCACCGCACGGGGGCTTAGCCATTGGCATTGATCGTTTAATCATGCTCATGACAGGTGCAACATCTATTCGCGATGTGATTGCTTTTCCTAAAACACAAACCGCGAGTTGTCCGTTAACATCTGCGCCTTCATCGGTCTCAGAAGAGCAGTTAAAGGAATTGGGGATACGGATCAAAACGGCTTCTTAGAATCTTTGGGAGCAGATTTGACTCTAAAGCCCCGAAAAAGAACCGTCTCTTTTCTGGAGTAGATCACTAAAAGAGGCGGTTCTTTTTGTAAAAAATTCAAAAACAACCGTCTCTTT
>DAORSV010000002.1:43860-44941 GCA_035443705.1 Gammaproteobacteria bacterium | reverse complement strand
AGCATGGAGAACAGCTTGGTGCAGGACAACTTATCAATGTAACAACGGTATCAACAGCCGTAGCAATATCAACATCGACCGTATCATCTTCTTCTGATACACGCGTAAGTATAACTGTTCCACGTTCATCGTCTGTACGACACAGTGGATTGGTGGGTAGTGATTTTGAGGGCGAATTAGATGTTGCGCACCAAAAAACCAGAGCTCTATTATTCGATGCTGAGATAGGCCGCTCTTTTAACCACACTACCAGAGATTTTGGAAGAACACGAACAGAAGATAATTATTTTGGCACAAATGCTAACTTGTGCGATACACAACCAGTATTGATTTGGCGTGCGCCTAGTCGATTTAATCGAACAAACGTGCCTGAAGTGCTGCAAGAAGTGAAACCTTTACAAGTAGTGCAAAATTTTGGGAGAGGTGTAAAGGATAGTGTTGTAGAAACAGGTCAATTTATAGGTGAAGAAATAGCACGACTTCAATTAGGTGAAAAAACTAAAATTGGCAGCCTTGTGAAGGCTACGGGAATATTTTTAGGGGAAGAGGCGGCACGAGTAACGCTTCATGAACAAACACAAGTAGAGCAATTCGCGAGAGTTGTGGGTACCTTTGTGGGCAAAGAAGCCGCTAGGATTCAATTGGGAGAGCAAACGAAAACCCAGACATTGATTTTTAGAGGAGTTAAAAAACTAAGTGAAATGCCCGCAGAGGAGTTGACGTACCATTTAGGTAAAGGTGTTGGGGGTATATTCACAGGTTATGGTGTAACACAGGGGCTGAAGCTTGGTTGTACAGTAGCCAATATTGGTCTCGATACTGTTTTGGTAGGGAGCAAAGCAGAGTTTTTAAATCCACATCCTAAACCGCTCTCTTTAACTCAGGGTGGCTTTATTTCAATTGGTGGGGTAACCTTAGATGGGCTGAAGAAGCAAGATTTTGCTTTGGCGCAGGTTCTGAATACCGCACAGCGAGGAATAGGTTCGATACAAGCGCGCTCTGTTACGGATGCAATGCGATTAAATGCAGATCTGGCGTTGAAGCAGGCAAATATTTTATGTGCAAAAGGAGAATTAACGAG
>DAORSV010000002.1:0-43760 GCA_035443705.1 Gammaproteobacteria bacterium | reverse complement strand
ATTGCCAGGATATTTTGATATTCGGCAATTTGATATTGTATCAAACTACGTGCCTTCTAATTGGGTGGTTGAGTATAATGAAAGTTTTGATAACATTAGTTTTTATCCAAGAAGTTGGATCGAAGCAGAAAATTTCTGGGATAGATTTATAGATGATGACGATCCTGAGATGATTGCCCTCTTTGAAAAAGAGAAGGAGTTAATTTATCGTGAAGAAGCGGAATACGAGTTAAAACAACGGGATAAATAGGGCTTGCAGGGTCGTATATGTCTTGCAAAAGAGATCAAAAAAATCTCTCTTCAAAGGGGGTTTTAAATGGGGATGTCAATATATTATAATGCCATTTATTATTTTTAAGGAGACTGAGCAGTGCCACCATTCTTGTTATCGGAGTCTGAGATTGCTGATCGTTTAAAAAGCAACGAGGCAGATCTAATACAAGTGCAAGCCAGGAATCCTCATGACACAGTAATGCAGGCAGAGCTTTATAAACAGCAAGGACTTGTATATCTTGAAGCAATGCTAACGCAAATGCAGAGCATCATAATGGAACCTCATAAAGAGCGAGGGCTTTTATATCTCGAAGCAATTAAAATCCATGCAAATGATGAAAAAATTTGCCTTGCATCTACATTTTTTAGCCAAGCTATTGCGTTAGATGCAGATGACCGGACAACAGCTTTTTGTTTAAGTAAACGCGCATCTTTAAATATAGCGCAAGGCAACGTCGGTGCAGGCATTGAAGATTTTAAGGCTGCGTGTAAGCTGGTTAACAATGATTCGCAAATCTGGTTTGAATACGGGAAAGCATTGGTTGACTTGAGACAATTCGAAGAAGCACTTGTGCCTTTGAAAGAAGCATTAATTTTAAGACCACAATATAATGAAATTCACAATTTAATTGAAACAGTTATTTGCTCGGAGCGTGTCTCTGTAAATTGCTTAGATGATATTAAAGCCTTAATGATCAGAGGACGTGCTTTAAATACAGGGCGGCAAAAAGACAGTGGTCTGCACTTATGGTTACAGGTCGTACAAGCGGGTGATAAGGAATTTATCTCCTATTTGGCGCCACAGGTTAATACTCAAATGCACGATGGGATGGGCAATACAGCTTTGCATTATGCAGCAAGTGCTGGGTATGCAAATTTAATAGCGCCACTCGTAAAAAATCATAAGGTAAATCCAAATGCAGAAAACCGTGATGGATTAACGCCACTGATGATTGCGCTTCGCTCCGGAAATACCGCTCTTATAGACGCATTAGTAGCTGTGGGAGCGAAGTATTCAGGTGCCCAATTGCCATTGTTCGCTTTTGAAAACTTTCCGCTTTTTAAGGCGAACGTGTTTCCAACGGAAGAAACAAAAAAAACAAGAAGAGTTAAACGCACTACCACCTCAGGAACAGAAGAAACAACAGAACTGAAACGCACCACCTCATTTAGGATATATAGACAGGACTAACACATTAAATTCTGATAGGCCTGTATATAAATGACATGATGGGTCAGAGATTTGACGGAACCGTCGTTTAGAGCTATTTGTAAGATATACCGAAAAATAGTAAGCAGACTTAATGGTTGTCTGTACAATGAAATCTAAGGATGGTTATAAAAAATGATAAAAGAGAAGTACCTAGAACTTGTGGGGATTAGTGCCGCTGTCAAATCTGTTCAGCATCTTGCCGAACAAGTTGCCAATACGCCTGCTACAGCGCTTATTTTAGGTGAATCGGGCACTGGAAAAGAACTGCTGGCTCAGGTTATCCATAATCTTTCCGATCGCGCTGATGCGCCTTTTGTGCCTGTTAATTGTGTGGCCATTCCTTTAGAGTTACTCGAAAGTGAGCTTTTTGGTCACGAAAAAGGGGCTTTTACAGGTGCAGTTGTTACGAGACAAGGCAAGTTTGAATTAGCAGCAGGCGGGACTTTATTTTTAGACGAAATTGGTGATATGCCAATGTCTATGCAAGCAAAATTATTACGCGTTTTACAAGAGCGAACTTTTGAACGGGTGGGAAGCAGCAAATCGATCCAAGCCAATGTGCGTATTCTTGCGGCGACGCATAAAAATCTTGAAGCATGTATTGCAGAGGGTACCTTTAGAGAAGATTTATATTATCGACTGAATGTTTTCCCTATCGAAATTCCACCTCTTCGAGAACGAATCAAAGATATCAGTTTGCTGATGGGGCATTTTATTGAAAAACATAAAAAAGAAACGGGCAATTTTATAACGCTTTCACCAGAAACTATAACCTTTTTGGAACAATACAATTGGCCAGGGAATATACGTGAGCTGTGTAATTTAGTTGAACGTTTGCTTATTTTATATCCTGGAAAGTGTGTGTCTGTCGATGATTTGCCTGCACAGCTTTTTCGTCAACCTCTTAAACACGAAAAGAATCTAACAACGCTTATGATGTCAGAATTGGTTAGGGAAGATAGACAATTTGATTTAAAAGGACATCTTGAAAAAGTAGAACGTTCTTTTATTTTGGATGCATTAGAGAATTGTGGAGGTGTTGTTGCAAGAGCGGCCAAAAGACTGGGGTTGCGACGAACGACCCTGGTTGAAAAAATAAGAAAATATGGCATTGGACGAAATAACGAAGATAAAGAACAACCGAAAGAATTATTCAGTTAATTTGAGTCTGCCCCACAGTAATTGGCATTCATGAATTTTACATTTTAAAAATATTTCTAAATAAATACATCCGATATTTATACGACAAATTAAAAAACCAGATCAAATTAGGATAATTGACAATCTTGACTCATTGTTCGCATCTTGAAGTGTAATGGGTATATCAAGATGAAAATAACGTCTTTTTTTACTCGACTTTAAATAACTCGTCGAGTTTAGTAATCACTAATATTTTTTTGACATCAGTATTGCTATTGATAATTCGAATGTCTGCTTCATCTCCACCCGCATAATCACGCAATGCTAATAGCATCCCAAGCGCAGAGCTGTCGAGATAATCTGAATCTTTCAGATTGACGACAAATTTTTTGGGTTTAGGATTGACCTTTTCATAAGCATTACGAAAAAGTTGCAATGAACTAAAGTCAAACCGTCCTTGTACAATAATGGTCAGTTCATTGCCGTCGGCTGATGTATTCGCTGTAATTGTCATGAGTGCGCTCCACTGATTTTTTGTCCGAAGTAGTTTTTTCAAGAAATCCATATTAAGCATAGATCATTTTAATGATCTTACTCATGTTCGTGCGGTTCGTAAACCACTCGTACCACTGTTCCTATCGGTACCATATAAAAAAGTTCTTTAATATCAGGATTATAGAGTCTAATACAGCCATGGCTGCTATACCGGCCAATGCTGGTGGGTTGCGTGGTGCCGTGGATTAAAATACCTGAGAACCCCAAATGCATTGCGTAGTGTCCTAAGGGGTTATGAGGGCCTGCAGGAACGACCAGTGGTAATTTTTTACCGCTGCGAGCCGCTTCTTTGCGAATAGATTCGGGCGGGTGCCAAGCAGGGTTTTTTTCTTTAGAGATAATACTGGTGGTGCCGCGTGGGGTAGACCATCCTGAGCGACCAACACCCACCGGGTATGTTGAAACGGTAGTCTCATCTGGATGGTAGTAAAAGATACGCATATCGGCCAAGTTTAAAACGATACCCTTTTTTGGACCGGATGGCAGCGTAAATTGCGACGGAATAATAACGCTTGTGTTGTGTTCTAGTCTCTTTCGGTAGAGATGGGGGTTTGCCCTCGCCATTTCATACATTCCGATGTCATGTTGTTGTGCAAGTTCCGTCAAGCTAACAGCAGAACCTGCTGTGGTTTCTTCGTATTCGCCAATGACGTTTCCTGAACGAGGTATTTTATAGGTCAACGCAAACGTATCGGGATGATATAACCCTAAAAAAAAGATACTCCCAAGGCTGCTAAAAAAAAATCTCTTTAAATTCAAGTTGTTTAAAACATTTAGCATCATTTTATCTCCTCACTTAAAACTTAAAATCGGCATTTTAAGAAAAAACTATAGGCTAGTCATTCGATTGGAATAGAACTTGCAAGAAAGAAGGATGTAGGGATTGTGTCTATTGGCTTTATTCTTGGATTTATTCATAGGAGGTATTTGTGGCTAAACTTGCAAGTGGTTGGATATTGCATTCGGATAGCGGTAGCGAGTCACAAAGCATTGTCGTGACAAAACATGCGAAATTGGTCAAACGTATCGCGCAACATTTGCTTGGACGTTTACCCCCCTCTGTACAACTTGAAGATTTAATTCAGGCAGGGATGATTGGCTTGTTGGAAGCCTCTAAAAATTACGATTTTTCTAAAGGTGCTAGTTTTGAAACGTATGCGAGCATTCGTATTCGCGGTTCGATGCTAGATGAAATTCGCAAAGGTGATTGGGCACCGCGTTCGGTACATCGTAATACGCGACGCATTGCAGAAGCGATTCGAAAAATTGAAAATCAAGAAGGCAGAGATCCGCGTAATTTTGAAGTCGCCAAAAATTTGAATATAAATCTCGACGAATATCATCGGTTATTACAAGATTCTAACGGAAGTCGAATGTATGCTTTTTATGATGTCGGATTGAATGAAGAAATTATTTCAGAAGGTATGGCAGTTACATCATTAAGCCCTTTAGAAGGATTGCAGCAGGATGATTTTAAAAATAGTTTGGCACGCGGCATAGAGACCTTGCCAGAACGAGAACAATTAGTCTTAAGATTATATTATGATGAAGAATTAAACTTAAGAAAAATTGGTGATATTTTGGGCGTGAGTGAATCAAGAGTAAGTCAAATTCACAGCCAGGCAATGAGCCGGTTGCAGTCTCGGTTAAAAACATGCGGTGTGAAAGAGAAAGTTAAATAGGAGAGGTGATTTTAGCGTGACACAGTTTGATGAGCACGACAAACACTTCCGCTAATATAAAGGTATTTTAAAAAACCGTTGCAATAAGCGACTTGTTACCCCGTGCAATATGGTTGAAAGCTTGTCGGTTAGTGTTTCGCTAAAGACGTAAGATACTTCATAGATATCGGTCGTTTCATTTTTAGAGAGCAAATAGTCATCGCTGGTCATTAATTCATCGACGAGTTTCAAATCAACTGCTTGTGTACCGTACCAATGTTCGCCAGTAGCCAATTTTTCAATATCCAGGCTTGGGCGATTTTCATGTACAAATTGTTTAAATAAAAGATGGGTATCTTCTAATTCTTCACGAAATTTTTCCCGAGCTTTATTGGTGTTTTCACCCAGCATTGTCAACGTAGTTTTATATTCCCCTGCTGTATGTTGTTCTATATCGATATCATGCTTTTTTAGCAAACGGAAAAAATTAGGCACTTGTGCCAAAACACCGATAGAGCCGACAACTGCAAAAGGCGCAGCGATAATTTTATTCGCGACAGCAGCCATCATATAACCGCCGCTGGCAGCAACCAGATCGATACAAACGGTTAAGGGGATATTGCGTTGTCGAATGCGGTGGAGTTCTGAAGCGGCTAAACCGTAATTGTGTACAAGACCACCTGAGCTATCGAGGATGAGTAATACTTCATCTTCTTTTTTGGCGACTAATAAGATAGCCGTAATTGCTTCGCGAAGGCTGTCGACTTCGGAAGCATGCATGTCGCCATCAAATCGTAAGACAAACAGCCTGGGACGCAAGGATTCCTGTTCGCCTTTTTTTAATTGTATTTTAATCCGCTTTTCTTCGGCTTTGTCTTCTTTCTTTCTGTCTTTTTTCAGTGCTTTATATTCATCTTTGGATAAAAGCGTTTCTTCTAGCGCGTCTCGCATATTATCAAATTTATCATTGATTTTTTCAATTTGAATAGATTCTTTTTCTTGTTGTCTTGTAGAGAATAAAATAATACATCCGGCGATAGCCGCAAGTGTAATCGCCAAAATAGTAATCATTTTGGCAGCAAATAAACCATATTCGAAAAAGAAAGTACTCACACGGTGCTCCATCGCTGCGTTTGAATGTGTTAGTCTAACGATTCGGGTATAAATAGCAAGAGGGCGTGGAGTGTTAAAGGTAAGCAGCTTAGGCTGTGAATGGGATAGCCGAATACTGTTTAGTGATCTAACTTTTGAGGTTGCGTCAGGGTCGGCATTGATTGTGTCGGGAGCCAACGGCGTCGGTAAATCCAGTTTATTAAAAATATTGACAGGCTTATCGTTGCCATCGAGCGGTAGCATTAGCTGGCAAGATAAGATTTTTAAAGCGGGAGATCCTTATTTTTTATCAGACTTGTTATACATCGGGCATAAAATCGGTATTCAACCTGCCTTAACGCCTTTGCAAAATTTAGAATGGATGATAGGGATTAGCCGTAAATCGGTTGTCAAAAATTGTAGACGTGCATTAGAAGCCGTTGACTTAGCGGCATTTGAATCGGTGCCTTGCGAAGTCTTATCGAAGGGACAATGCCAACGGGTTGCATTGGCGCGTTTATGGTTAGATCCGCCGATCTGTTGGATTTTAGATGAGCCCTTTACAGCATTAGATGAAACGGGGGTGAGTTTAGTGCAGGATCGATTTTTAACGCATTTGAAGCACGGTGGTATTTTAGTGGTTGCTACACACCATAAAATTGCGCTAAACCCGTATCCATGGCAAGAGATACGGCTAGAGCCTGTCAAAAATAACTTTGTTTTTTGAGTGAGGTTTGTTTGAGCGAAGCGAGTTTAGCGAACGAAAAAAACAAAGTTATTTTTGACAGGCGAGGAGCAAAGCTGTGTTAAAAGCAATGCAGTGTGTGATTGGACGTGATCTGAGACTTTATTTTCAACATTGGGGAGAATGTCTGATCCCCATGCTTTTTTTGATCTTGGTTGTCAGTTTGTTTCCAATGGGGTTGGGATCGCATCCAAAATTATTAGCACGTATTGCGCCAGCCGTGATTTGGATTGCCGTTGTTTTATCGTTGCTCATGTCTCTAGAAAGTGTATTTAGACAAGATTACCAGGAAGGGAGCTTAGCACAAATTGTATTAAGCCCTTATCCGTTGTCTATTTTATTGCTGGGTAAATTGATTGCACATTGGATGATGATAGGACTGCCCTTATTAATTTTAGCGCCTTTTTTGAGTATACTGCTGCAAGGGTCGACCGAAGGGTTAGGGGTTTTAGGGTTAACCTTGGTGCTTGGGATCCCAACGCTCAGTTTAATCGGTAGCATTGGAGCAGCTTTAACCATCGGGTTACCCAATGGCGGTGCATTATTGGCCGTTTTGGTTTTGCCTATTATGATGCCGATTGTTATTTTTGGTACGAGTGCGGTAACAGCAGCAACAGAAGGTGTTGCTTTTTATTCAGAACTCTACATATTGGCGGCGTTGTTTATATTGGCACTAACATTAGGGCCCGTTGCATTATCCAATGCAGTGAGAGCAAGTTTGGCGTAATGGTATGAATCGTTTTTTACATCGATTGGGATCTCCACAAGTGGCTTATCAAATGGCGGGTTTTTGTTTGCCTTGGTTTAGTATCATTTGTATACTGACGATGATTTATGGTGTTGTGGGTGGTTTGTTTTTAGCACCACCGGATGCCGAACAGGGCGATGCGTTTAGAATGATTTATATTCATGTGCCTGCTGCTTTTTTATCTTTAATGATTTATGGCATTATTTTCGTCAATTCAGTGGTTTATTGGGTGTGGCATATTAAGGTTGCGGATATCGTTGCCAAATGTAGCGCTTCCGTTGGCGCAACCTATACAATGATTGCTTTATTCTCCGGTGCACTTTGGGGAAAACCGATGTGGGGCACTTGGTGGATTTGGGATGCACGTTTAACCTCAGAATTAATTTTATTATTTCTCTATTTGGGATATATGGGATTACGCAATGCCATACGGGAACCCAAAAGAGCCGCGAAAGCCTCTGCTATTTTAGCAGTTATTGGAATGGTCGATATTCCTATTATACATTTTTCGGTAGAATGGTGGGCGACGTTACATCAAGGTGCAACCTTGGCAAAATTTTCAAAACCTTCTATTGTGCCAGAAATGCTGTATCCCTTATTGGCGATGTTGGGCGCTTTTATTTTATTTTATGCAGCGATCTTGTGTGTTAAGGTTCGTTTAGAAATTTTAAAACGAGAACGAAAGGCACAGTGGGTGCAAGAATGGTTTCGTCTTAGCAGAGACACTGCAACATGAGCTCTTATGCAGTATATATTTGGTCTTGCTATATATTTGCTTTTTGCCTTTTGGGAGGACAAGTTGTTTTTGCATTTCAAGAGTGGAAAACAGTGTATAAAAAAATATTAAAATCATTTAGAGATAAAAATGCGTTATGAATACGATTAGAAAGCGTCGATTAGCGTGGGTTATGCTGTTGATTTGTAGCTCTTTACTCGCCGCTTTTTTCATTTTGCAAGCTTTACGCCAAAATGTTAATTTGTTTTTTACACCGACTGAAGTGGCAACAGGCGAAGCAAAACAGAAGCGTGTTATTCGAATCGGTGGCATGGTTCAAAAGGGCAGCTTGGTGCAGGGGAAAGATTTAAATATTCAGTTTGTGCTAACCGATTTTGCGTATTCGGTGACGGTTCAATATACAGGGATATTGCCCGATCTCTTTAAAGAAGGGCAGGGCGTGGTTGTGTTAGGTCAACTGGATCAGGGTCAAAAGAACCTGTTTTATGCGGATCAGGTGTTGGCAAAACACGATGAAAACTATATGCCACCTGAAGTGGGTGATGCATTAAAAAAAGGGTTAAAAAATAACTCAATAACGGCGAGCAATCAAAAATGATACCCGAATTAGGTCTTTTTTCTTTAATTCTGGCGTTCTGCTTGGCAGGATTGCAATGGTCTTTACCATGGTTGGGGCTGTTGAAGCACAATAATTTCTGGATGCAATCGGCGCGTCCTATTGCACTCGGGCAATCTTTTTTTATTTCAATCAGCTTCTTATGTTTACTCTACGCATTTGTTCAAAATGATTTTTCTGTCAGTTATGTTGCGTATCATTCAAACACCAGTTTGCCTTTAGTCTATAAAATCAGCGCGTTATGGGGTGGACATGAGGGGTCTTTATTGTTATGGATATTTTTGTTAAGTACTTGGACGACAACAGTGAGCTTAACCACCCGGCATTTACCTGCACCCTTTTTGGCTCGTATCTTAATTGTTTTGGGTATGATAAGCTTTGGTTTTTTATTATTTTTATTAGCGACTTCAAATCCTTTTGTGCGATTGTTGCCGAATTATCCGGTAGACGGTCGTGATTTAAATCCTTTGCTACAAGATTTTGGGTTGATTATTCATCCGCCGTTGCTTTATATGGGTTATGTGGGATTTGCGATTCCTTTTGCTTTTGCCATGAGTACATTATGGGGCGGAGATCGCACCTTGCCTTTTGCAAAATGGATGCGATCTTGGACATTGCTCGCATTCAGCTTCTTAACCATCGGTATTGCTTTGGGCAGTTGGTGGGCCTATTACGAGTTAGGATGGGGAGGTTGGTGGTTTTGGGATCCTGTAGAAAATGCCTCTTTTATGCCGTGGATAGTGGCTATTGCGTTGATTCACACGTTAATGCTAAGTGACAAACGGCAGATATTTCAGGGTTGGACCTTGTTGTTGGCGATTCTGGTATTTGCCTTAAGTTTATTGGGTACTTTTTTAGTACGTTCGGGTGTGTTAACGTCGGTACATGCTTTTGCGAATGATCCCAGGCGTGGCATATTTTTATTAGAGTTTTTACTGGTGGTTGTGAGCGCTGCGTTAACGCTCTATAGTTTTAGGGCTAAAAACTTTATAGATAATACAAAAGTTGATCTGATATCTCGAGAAACCGCGATTGTAATCAGCACAATATTTTTAGTTGTTAGTAGTGCAGCTATATTATTAGGCACTTTGTTTCCCTTGGCTTTTGATGCATTAACAAACCAAAAATTATCGGTGGGCTTTCCTTATTTTAATGCAGTTTTTATTCCCTTTATGATCCCTGTCCTACTTTTAATGCCTTTAGGGCCCATTAGTAAATGGGGTCATAATGTGCTTGGCCGGCTTTTAAAAAAACTAAGATGGATTATTGTATCTACGTTATTTTTAGCTGTTGCATTGCCCCTGTTTTTTGCAGAAACGGTACCACTGGGCGTAGTTATCGGGTTGGGATTAGGGCTTTGGATTATTTTAGGCATTTTAAAATGGGTGTTTGATAAAATTCAAACAAAAGGTAGCGTATTAGCATTATCAAAAGGCGCGTTTGGCATGTTTTTTTCGCACATGGGGATAGCTGTTTTGGTGATTGGGGTGACCCTGGTGTCTTATTATCAGATTGAACGCGAGGTTGCGATCACACTTCATCAAGCGCTCGATATTTTAGAGTATAAAATTATTTTTGAAGATCTAAAGCCGATAGAAGGCCCAAATTATGTTGGTTCTCGAGGGCATTTTTTGGTGTTTAAACAGGGTAAGAAAGAAGCAGATCTTTTTCCAGAAAAGAGAATATTTGTTGTACAAGGGTTAAGAATGACTGAAACTGCGATTGATCCAGGCTTTTTTCGGGATATTTACATTTCCTTGGGTGAGCCACTCAAAGAGGGCGGCTGGTCTGTACGTATTTACTACAAGCCGTTTGTGCGATGGATTTGGTTAGGTGCTCTTATGATGGCGTTGGGTGGATTTTTCAGCGCTTGGGGTCGGTGGTTAAAATAGAGGTACTATGCGATATTTTTTACCTTTGTTTTTATTCTTGGTTATAGGCGGTTTTTTATGGAAAGGGTTAAATTTAAATCCTAAAGAAATTCCATCGGCGTTAGTTGGTAATCCCGCGCCGCATTTTTATTTGGGAACCCTTGAAAATCCCAATCATTTTGTCAGTGATCAAATATTTATTGGGAAGGTTACAGTGTTAAATGTTTGGGCAACGTGGTGTGTGAGTTGTAAAGCAGAGCATGTAGTTTGGATGGATTTGGCTAAGAAACATAATCTATTTTTGGTAGGCATTAATTATCACGATGATTTAAAATTAGCTCAGCGCTGGCTTAAAGCAGCAGGAGATCCTTATACAGTATGCATTTTTGATAAAGCAGGCAAATTTGGATTAGATTATGGTGTTTATGGAACACCTGAAACATTTATTATAGATAAAGCGGGTGTTGTTCGTTATCGAGAAGCAGGGCCTATAGATCCTCAGCTTTGGCATTCTACATTATTACCGCTGATTGAGTCTTTACAAAAATAATCTGTAAATATTATTGGGGTAATTCTAGCACTTGTCTTAATCCATCTTCTATAGCAATCATTTGTTCTTGTGGCAAGGCTCCTGCACATTGTTTTAATCGAGTTTTGTCTATCGCGCGAATTTGATCAACGACAGCAACGGCATTTTTATCTTGAAATGAAATAGGTATCGTTATAGGCGGGTTTGCTTGCGGAGAAGATGACAATGGAATAACAACTACTGTTCTTCTGGCTCTATTAATGGGGTTAGTGCTCATCACAACGCAGGGCCTAATTTTATTAATTTCGGAACCATGACCTGGATTTAAATCTACCCAATAAATTTCACCACGTTGAATGTTTATCATGATTTTCCTTTGGATCCCATTGGCTATCTAAACCGTCTTCTAAAGTGACATCCCAATTTTGCATGTCTTGATTAAGCTTGACATCTTCCTCGACAGATTTGGCACAAAGATAAAGCGCATCTTCTTGTTTTTGAATAGCTTTTTTTATTAAACAGACTAAAAAATGACTGCGTTGGCGCGCGGGAACCAAAGCTTTAAATTGGTTTGCCAATTTGTCTGGTATTGAAACTAATAGCTTGCTCATGTTCACTTCCTGCTATATATATAATATAGTATATCCAATATCTAGTAATAATGCTAGAGTGTAAGTGATTAATTTTGAAGTTAAGAGTCAAAGTGAGAGGGTATGCACGAAAATAGATTACATCCTAACGATAAGGGAGAAGATATTTATCCTTTTAGCGATCCGAGCCAACATGAGTTGTTTACCAAGGTTATTCATGAATTGCGCTGTAGTGTTTGCCAAAATCAAAACTTATCTGATTCCATGGCGCCATTGGCTGTTGACCTGAGAAATGAAATCTACCAAAAAGTACGAACGCACCATTCAGAATCAGAGATCCTTGAATTTGTTACCCATCGTTATGGTGCATTTGTGTTGTATAACCCTCCTTTACACTGGAATACAGCGTTTTTATGGTTTGGCCCTGTATTAATTTTAGTCATGGGATTTTTTCTTTTTAGCAAATATGTAAAAAGAGGAAGCGGCGAAACTCCGTAGTCCTGTAGGCTGTTTATGCTTCGCCTAGATACGTCGCAAAGCACCAAATATAAGCTTTTCTGGACGGCAAGACTTGGCGTTCATGGGTTTAGCTCCCGATACGGTGGTTAGGAGGATAGATTGTAAACCAGTTTCTTGTTAGAGTGAAGGCTTCTATCAATGAGGTTTGACCTCATGTGTATTGTAGGGTTATATGTACTACATATTTTGGTCTATCACAGCCCTATTATTGATTTTGGCCTTCGGGTTCTTTTTGCCGTGGATACGTGCTTGGTGGTTCTCTCTCGGTTTAATTTTTCTATTCGCTGTTATTAGTTATGGATTGTACGATTACTGGGGTAGTAGCCATCAGTTATCCCATTATTATTCTAAAGAAGAGGCGTACTATCGCCAGAGACAAGCGGATTTTCAAGTGTTATTAGCTGAATTTCGAAAAGAAGAATTTCGGCTACGGTTAAGGTTAGAACACGATCCCAAAGACATTGAGGCGACGTGGCGATTGTTAGATTTACTGGCCATTAAAGCACTGCAGGATGGGGATCCTAAATTGGCGATACAGTATTGGGAAAGCGCTTTAGATAAAATGCCAGAGGATTTAAAGTCGCAATTTAAAGAAAAAATCTTAAAATTCAAATCAAAGGGGGGCTGAGTTTTAAGCTATTTCCCGAGTTTTTGGGTATAAGTTTTAAGCGTATCGAGTAATCCTTTGTTGTCTTCTGATTTAATAATAAATTCATTCATCCCTGCATTTTTACAAACTTCCATATCCCTGGGATCATCGCTGGCCGTTAATGCAATAATGGGAACATCTTTACAAGGATCAGGAAGTGCGCGAATCAGCTTGGCTGCTTCGTGGCCGTTCATAAAGGGCATATAGAGATCTGTAACAACCACATCGAAGGACTCTGCTTGTAGCTTTTCAATGGCCTCTTGACCCGTTGCAATAGGAATAACTTCATAACCCTCTCTAGCAAGGATCATTGACATAGCAGTTCTTGTGGTTCTGCTGTTGTCGACAAACAGAATTTTTAAAGGCTTGGCACCCGTATTTTGCATCATATCGCTCATGACTTCATTCTAGTCTATTACCGAGATTTTTGCCAAGAATAGAGATTTGAATAATTATGGGCATACATTTTTAGTGAGCTTTTTTTAGAGCATTTGACGTAATTATGCTTACCACAAACCTAAGATTTTCCACCAGGCGGCGCCAGCGATCATCCAGATACTGAGGTTAATAATGCTTAAAATAGCACCCACACGCCACCAATCTTTTAGCTTGACGTAATTAGTACCAAAATAGACGGGCCCGGCGCCAGTACCGTAGTGTGTAATACCGGCACAAAGGCTCGACAGAAAAGCGAGTATTAAGATAACGATGATAGGAGGAGCGCCTGTGGCAATGGCAACTACTGCGAACGCGCTGTACATGGCACTGATATGCGCCGTAATGCTCGCAAAAGCATAATGCGTATAAAAATAGATAAGGCTAATCAAGCCAAGAGCGGGGATCCAATGGAAACCGCTGATCCATGTCCGCATATGTTCACCAAACCAAGTAATCATCCCAAATTCTGACAAATAAGTCGACATCATTAAAAGCGTTGTGAGCCACATAAACGTATGCCAAGCATTTTGTTCTTTTAGGATATCGTCCCAGGTCAGTACATTGGTCGATAGCAAAATGGCGAGTCCCACAAAAGCAGACACCGTCGGATCAATACCAAAAGAAGGTCCTACGGCCCAGAGTGTTAGCAGTAAACCAAAGGTGCAGAGCATTATCCATTCGGCTTTTGTCAGAGCACCCATTTCGGAGAGTTTTTGTTTCGCAAACTGCGGTGCTTTTGGGGTTTGTTGAATTTCGGCTGGGTATAAGAGACGTAGAACCCAAGGGAGGGAAGCAAGGCTGATAACGCCTGGAACAAGTGCAGCCAATGCCCACGTAGTCCAACTAATTTCAACACCAAACGTAGAGGCAAGGCTGACAATCAATGGATTGCCAGAGGAAGCAGTTAAAAACATGGCACTGGTAATAATATTTGTCTGGTACGCCAGCTTCATTAAGTAAGCGCCGATTTTTCGTTCGGTTCCTTTTTGAGGAGTGCTGTCATATTCTTCAGAAAGTGCTCTTACGATGGGGTAAACAATACCGGCCCCGCGAGCCGTATTACTCGGAGTGAAAGGGGCGAGAAGAAATTCGGTGCTGATGATGCCGTAAGCAAGACCTACTGTGCTTTTGCCCATATGTTGAACAAAATAATAGGCAATGCGCGCCCCCAGTCCTGTTTTAATAAAACCTCTAGCTAATAGAAAAGCCA
Organism: Gammaproteobacteria bacterium; assembly: GCA_035443705.1. Classification (GTDB taxonomy): domain Bacteria; phylum Pseudomonadota; class Gammaproteobacteria; order UBA6186; family Azoamicaceae; genus CADEGZ01. Next base: position 29,175 of record DAORSV010000002.1, on the reverse strand, counting down.
AAAGAATCAGCCAGACGATATTAGAGCTGAAGGCCGACAAAGATTGCTTAATGGTTAGAGTTCCTGTAATGCCGCAGATGGCTAAGGCTAAAACGGCTAATGCACCCATTGGCAATACATTGAGAATAATGCTGATGATTGTGGTCAGGAAAATAGCAAATAAGTGCCAGGCTTGTAGAGTGAGTCCCTCTGGAGCTGGGAGATACCATAGAGTTATGAGTAAACCGGCCATCCAGAACAAGGGATGAATCTTAGATATTGTTAGATAACTAAAGTTGTTTAATGAAGTACTACTACGGGCAGCGTTACTCTGATCCACTACACCTCTTCTCCTCAGGGGATTATTGATTTCCCATTTTCTCAGATCTATCCTTCGCTGTCTATTCCCCCCCCATGGCAAGTCGCACAATTCTACGGTATCCTATAGGCCAAGTATTATTGAGAGTAGGCCTGATTATCATGCGGTTGGACAAAATTAAACTTGCGGGTTTCAAATCGTTTGTCGATCCGACAGTTTTAGAATTGCGTAGCCCTTTGGTCGCGGTGGTTGGACCCAATGGTTGTGGCAAATCCAACATTATTGACGCTATTCGTTGGGTAATGGGCGAGAGTTCCGCGAAAAATCTGCGTGGCGAGTCCATGAGTGATGTGATATTTAATGGCTCTTCGACGCGTAAACCGATTGGGCAGGCCACTATCGAGCTTGTTTTTGACAATTCAGATGGTAGTCTTGGGGGGGAATATGCGCGATTTAGCGAAATTTCAATCAAACGACAGGGAACACGAGATGGCCAGTCGGCTTACTTTTTAAATGGGACTCGCTGTAGACGAAAAGATATTACGGACGTTTTTTTAGGAACAGGACTTGGACCTCGAAGCTATGCCATTATAGAGCAGGGGATGATATCTCGGGTAATTGAGGCGCGTCCTGAAGAACTCAGAGCCTTTTTTGAAGAAGCGGCGGGTATTTCGCTTTATCGCAAGCGTCGTCACGAGACCGAAATCAGAATGCGGCATACGCGAGAAAATTTAGAAAGGTTAAGTGATTTACGTCAAGAACTTGAAAAACAATTAGAACGTTTAAAACGACAATCCGAATCTGCTGTGCGTTATAAAGAATACAAAATTGAACACGATCGGCTAGAAGCAGAATTAGCGGCATTGCGGTGGCAAGTTTACAATCTGAAATTACAAGAACGTGCGACTGAAATCCGAAATCTTTCAATCGGGTTGGAAGAAAAATTAGCGATGCGTACAAGCCTTGATTTGGCGCTTGAAAAACAGCGCATCCTCCATACTGAAAAAATGGATAGCTGGAAAATTGAGCAGGCAGAATACTACGATCTAGGCACGCAAATTGCACGTATTGAGCAAGCTTTGCAATATCATCGTGAACGCGAAGCCACACTAGAAAGCGATTTTTCACAAACCGAACAAAGCTATCAAAAAATAGGTGAACAACAAAGAGTGGATGAAGATCGCTTATCTACTTTAAAATCGGAGTTCGCAAATTTAGAGCCGGATTTGGTCTCTGCTAAGGATTTCTTGGAAAAATCGATCCGCATACAAATTGAAGCTGATGAAGCCATGCGAAATTGGAATCAAAGCTTTGAAACTTTTCAACAAGCAGCAGAAAGCCCACAACGCATGGCAGAAGTCGAAAAAGCACGCATCGAACAATTAGAAAAACAAAGTCGCGATGCGAAAGCGCAACTTGATCGTCTACAGCGTGAGTATGCAGATATTGATGTGGCGCGTTTGGAGCAGAATATAGCAGCGCTAGAAGAAGAGCGATTAGAGAAAACATCGACAACCAATAGTGCAAGTACCTTGAGTGTTATTTCTGCCGCCTTAATCGAAGCGCGAGATGCGCTAGCCAGCAAAAATCAACGATTAGATGCTTTGCGTGGCCAGTTGCAGACCTGTTTGGGACGTTTGGCATCCCTGGAAGCTTTGCAACAAGCTGCGCTTGGAAAAACCAATGATGTTGTGCAAGGGTGGCTGAAATCCCATGACTTATTAGAAGTCGAGCGTTTAGGTCAAGTGCTTACTGTAGAACCGGGCTATGAACGGGCTGTAGAAACGGTCTTAGGATCCGCGCTGGAAGCGCTGTGTGTTCCGGGAATTCCGGCTATTGCAGCATTTGTAGGTGAACTTCAATCGGGCAATTTAGCGTTTATTGGGGCGGATAACGGACAGATTGTAGGGGCAGACTGCGGTAATCGCTCAGACAGCCTTGCCAGCAAGGTAAAAACAGACTATTCCATGGATGCTTTGTTTGCAGGGATCTATGTTACAGACGAATTATCAGACGCTTTAAACAAACAGAAAAGTTTAAAAGCGGGTGAATCGGTTGTGACGCGAGAGGGAATTTGGTTAGGCTCTAATTGGTTAAAAGTGTTTCGCGGTAATGATGGACATTCAGGTGTTTTGGCGCGCGAAGCAGAACTAAAAGCGCTGACAGCGTTAATCGAAATGCATCGTTCTGAAATTACCGATATTGAAGTAGCACTTGCGGCATCCCGTGAAGAGATAGCGCATTTAGAACAAAAGCGAGAAGAATGTCATCAGGCACAGCAAGCAGAAGCCAGAATATTAAATGAATTGGCTTCTAAAATAAGTACCGATCGTGCGCGTTTAGATCATCAAAGAACTCGAATGGCGCGCCTATTAAGTGACAGTGCAGATCAAAGACAAAAACTGGATTTGGCAGAAGAAGAAACAGCACTATCGCGACTGCATTTGCAAACGGCATTGGATGCGATGGAAGGCTTTACTAAAAAACGCGTTTTACTGCAGGCGGAGCGCGATAATTTACGCGATGTTGTTCGAAGTGCGAATCAAAATGCCAGTGAAGCCAAAGAAAAAGCGCACGCACTTGCGTTAAAAGAACAAACGGTTGTGACACAAATAAAAGCCATTACAGAAGGGTTACAGCGTTTAGAGCAACAACAACGGGTTATAGAAGAACGAAAAATCGCTTTGCAAGCACAATTGCAAGCATTAAACGAGCCAAAAATGTTGGATCGAATGCGTTTAGACGAATTATTGGAAAAACACGTTGTTGCTGAAGACTTGGTGAATCAGTCGCGTACTGCATTAGATGCGCTCGAAGAGGAAGGCCGATCGCTTGAGAAACAAAGAAATGTATTAGAAACAGAAACTCAAAGATTTCGATCTGAATTGGAACAGGTAAAAATGGATTGGCAAGCGATTGAAGTGCGTTGTCAAACGATTCAAGAGCAGTTTGGTGCAGCCGCTAATATTACAGAAATATTACAAACGGTGCCAATGGAGGCAACAGAATCCGTTTGGGCAGAGTCCTTAGAACAAGTCGCTAAACGTATCGAGCGTTTAGGTGCGATTAATATGGCTGCGATAGAAGAATATCAAAGCGAATCTGAACGTAAACTGTATTTGGATTCGCAAAATAAGGATCTTACCGAAGCCTTAGAAACGTTAGAAGATGCCATTCGTAAAATCGATAAAGAAACGCGTGAACGCTTTAAAGAAACATTCGATAAGGTGAATACACAGTTCAAAATTTTATTTCCGATTTTATTTGGGGGAGGACAAGCCAATCTGGAATTAATGGGTGAAGATATATTGGAAGCAGGTGTAACCGTAATGGCAAGGCCACCTGGCAAACGAAATAGTTCTATTCACTTATTGTCGGGCGGTGAAAAAGCGCTAACGGCTGTTGCATTGGTTTTTGCGATATTTCAATTAAATCCTGCGCCTTTTTGCCTATTGGATGAGGTTGATGCGCCGTTGGATGATGCCAATGTTGGTCGATTCTGCGATTTAGTCAAAAAATTATCTGAAACGGTACAATTTATATTTGTAACACATAACAAATTGGCGATGGAAATTGCGCATCATTTAGTCGGTGTTACAATGAAAGAGCCTGGTGTTTCTCGATTAGTCTCTGTAGACGTTGAGGAAGCAGTGGCACTCGTAGGTTAGATATTGGAGCGTTAAAAATGGAAATGGCTTTAAGATTCATATTGTTATTTTTAGGTGCGGTCATTGTCGTTGGTATCGTATGGGATTATTCTAGAAGAGGGCGTTTAAAAAAGCGTTTGGAAGAAACTGTCGTTATTGAACCTTCGAATAAAGATTCTGATTGCGTGTCTTCTTTTGATGATGTGCGATTAATCGTCAAACCTGAAAAAAAAGAACCCACACTTAATATCCAGTACCCAGAAGAAATCGTTACTCTCAATATTATGGCTCGAAAGCCTGCTATTTTTACAGGTAAGAAATTGAAAAGTGCATTTGCTGATGCGCACTTATTCTATGGTGATAGGCAGATTTTCCATCGATTTGATAATATGGATGGCACAGGTGCGCAATTATTTAGTGTTGTTTCATCTGTAGAACCGGGTTTTTTCGAGTTGTCGACAATGGATACGCTGGAAACCCCTGGGATCACTTTGTTTTTTATAACAAGCACGCCTAACCATTCTGTCTATGCTTTCGAATTGATGTTAAGAACAGCAAAGCAGCTTGCCATACGTTTAGAGGGCGAATTAAAAGACGATAGACATAGAGTACTGACTTCACAAATTATTGAAAGTTATCGCGCAGGTATTCGTATGCAGCCGGAAGAATTGCAAAAAATGGCAACGTCTTAACCGTGTTCAGAGAAATTTTGTGTGCTATTGCTGCTGCAGATACAGCTGTAGCATTATCATTGTTGAAAACGCATAAAGAATCTTTTTTAGAGCCCATTGAAGGTGCTTTGAGGCATGCTGAACTCCTTTATTGCGCTATAAAATATGACGATCAATCAGTGGTTATATTTTTATTGGGACTGCCTGTTATTTCCGATATCAGTTTTTTTAGGTTCTGTGGACATACGCCTTTAAGTTATGCCATAGAAGAGAACCATGATTCATTATTGCCCATATTACTCGCCAAGACGGATAAGAATTTTGCGCTACACATGGCTGTTAAGCTCAATTTTTTGAAAACAAAAACACTTTTGTTAAAGCAGTGTACCTTTAAGGCAAAACTACTGCATTTTCTTGAATTGCCCTTATAAGAAAGACAATCACAACGCAACACCTGAAATATAGACATAAGCTCAAACAGCTCTTTGCTATTCTTTGTTTATTATTTCTGATTATGGCTATATTTAAATAGTGACTTAATCAAAATAGTGAAGGGTGATGTTTATGTCGTTTGAAGACAGTCGAGGAGAGGTTATTGAGCGGTTAGTAGGTTACGTTGCCCGTCAATTACCACATGATGAAGCGCCGCTGGTTAAAAATTTCATACGACAATATTATCTGAGTGTTTCAGCAGAAGATCTAAGCACACGAAGTATTTTAGATTTGTATGGGGCCGTCGTGTCACATTGGCATTATTTATATCAACGTCAACCCGGTCAGGCCAAAGTACGCGCCTTTAACCCACAAGTAGAAAAAGATGGTTGGCAGTCGATCCATACCATTATTGAAATTGCTTTTGATGACATGCCGTTTTTAGTGGATTCAGTAATGATTGCCTTGAATCGCTTGAATTTGAATATTCACTTGCTTATTCATATGGGTAATCTTAAATTAAGTCGTGATGTAGAAGGTAAAATACAAAGCGTTTTAGAAAGAGGTACGGTTGATGACAACTATATTTCGGAAGCGGCTATCTATATCGAGATTGACAGACAAAGTGATCTCAGTATTTTACAGAATATTGAGGAAGAATTAAAACAAGTCTTAATGGATGTGCGAACAGTCGTAGCGGATTGGCCCAAAATGCGAGATAAAGCACTCGAACTTGTCTCGGAATTTGAAAGAACGCCTATGTCTATCGACACAGCAGATGCCGAGGAATCCTTAGCTTTTTTAAAATGGTTAGCAGATGATCATTTTACTTTTTTAGGCTATGTAGAATGTAAAATTGAAGGGCAAGACTTAAAATCGGCAACTTGCGAAGTGGTTTCCGGTTCTGAATTGGGAATAGCAAAGTTCAAAAAATATTCCGCAACACATCGATCATTAGCAGATTTTCCGGAAGAGGCTATAAAATTAGTTTTATCAAGTCAATTTTTAATATTAGGAAAAACTGAAACACGCTCAATAATCCATAGACCTGCCTATACTGATTTTATTTCGGTAAAGCGCTTTAATAGCAAAGGACAGGTTGTTGGAGAACAACGATTTTTAGGACTCTATACGGCGTTTACGTATAATAGTAGCCCTAAACAAATACCGTATTTACGGCGAAAAGTGAATAATGTTCTTAGTTTGGCGGGTTTTGTTCCTAAAAGCCATGATGATCGCGCCTTGCTGAATATTTTAGAAACTTTACCCAGAGATGAGCTTTTTCAAGCCAGTGAACAAGAAATTTTAGAGTTGTCGACTGGGATTTTGCATTTACAAGAACGTCAACGTATTCGATTGTTTGTTCGAAAAGATGCATTTGGAAGTTTTGTTTCTTGTTTGGTATTTGTGCCTCGCGATAAATTTACATCGGCCTTGGGTGAAAAAATGAAAGAGATTTTACTTCAGGGCTTTAATGGAATAGATGTAGAATTTTCAACACGCTTTTCTGACTCTTCGCTTGCTCGAATCAGTTTTGTCGTTCGAGTGGAACCCAAAAAAGAAATTTTTTATAATCAAAAATACTTGGAAGATAAGTTGGTGGAAGCCGGTCGTACCTGGCAAGATGATTTGAGAGATGCATTAGAAGAACATTATGGGGAAGAACGTGGTAATGATTTATTAAAGCGCTATCAAAATGCTTTTCCAGCGGGTTATCAAGAAACTTTTCATGCAAGGGTGGCGGTTGTTGATGTCGAATATTTTGAAACCCTTTCAAATGAACATCCATTAGCGATGAGTTTATATCGACCCTTAGAAGAGGCAGAAGAAATTATTCGTTTTAAACTTTTTAGAAGTGGAGCAACTATTCCGTTATCAGATGTTGTGCCAATTTTAGAAAATATGGGGTTACGCATCATTAGTGAGCGGCCGTATGAGATAAATCCTAAAAATGGCACAGGAACTATCTGGATTAATGATTATCGTATGATCTATAAAAAAGGCGAATATTTTGATATTGATGAGATAAAGCATTTTTTTCAAGAAGCATTTGATGCCATTTGGAGTGGTTTTTCAGAAAATGATGGTTTTAATCATTTAGTGTTAGGGGCAAAGTTAAGCTGGCGTGAGATTATGGTTTTACGTGCATATGCTAAATATCTGTGGCAGGCTGGGTTTACATTTAGTCAGGATCATGTTGAGGATACGCTAACTGCTAATCCCCAAATTTCTGCAATGCTGATAGCACTTTTTAAATTTAGATTTGATCCGGAGAAGTACATTGAAGATACGACGGAATCACAACAACTCGTGCAAAAGGAACGTATTGAAAAGGCTTTGGATAATGTCAGTAATTTAAATGAAGACCGTATATTACGTCGCTATATGGATGTTATTTTGGCAACGGTTAGAACGAATTACTATCAAATAGACATGCGTAATCCTAAGAGTGGAAGTTCAAAACCCTATTTTTCTTTTAAATTGCAATCCAAAAAAATCCCAGAGCTTCCTTTGCCTATCCCACTGTATGAAATTTTTGTTTATTCTCCTCGCGTAGAGGCAATTCATCTAAGGGTAGCAAAGGTTGCGAGAGGTGGCATTCGATGGTCAGATAGACGTGAAGATTTTCGAACAGAAATTTTAGGATTAATGAAAACGCAGCAAGTTAAAAATTCGGTTATTGTGCCAATGGGTGCTAAAGGCGGATTTTTTGTTAAGAAAATGCCCGCGGAAGGGACCCGCGAACAAATGACGATAGAAGTCATCTATTGTTATGAGACGCTGATCCGCGGACTGTTAGATCTCACTGATAATTATAAAGGTAATGAAATTTTTAATCCACCGAATACGATTTGTTTTGATGATTATGATCCTTATTTGGTTGTGGCAGCCGATAAAGGTACAGCAACGTTTTCGGATATTGCCAACACGATTTCTAAAGAATATGGATTTTGGTTAGGAGATGCTTTTGCTTCGGGGGGGATAACAGGTTATGATCACAAAAAAATGGGTATTACTGCCAGAGGGGCGTGGGAGTCGGTAAAACGGCATTTTCATGAGAGTGGATTAGATATTGGGACGCCGTTTACGGTCATTGGTATTGGTGATATGGCGGGAGATGTATTTGGCAATGGCATGCTATTATCTGAAAAAATAAAATTGATCGCGGCTTTTAATCATGAACATATTTTTTTAGATCCCAATCCAAATCCAGAAACTTCTTTTTTAGAAAGACTCAGGCTTTTTCAATTACCCCGATCGACTTGGAATGATTATAATCTTGAACTTATTTCGAAGGGAGGGGGTGTTTACTCGCGATTTCTGAAATCTATCGTGCTTTCACCAGAGGTCCAAAAAGCGCTTAATTTTTTTCAAGAAAAAATAATTCCGACGGAGCTTATTCGCGTTATTCTAAAAGCGCCAGTGGATTTATTATGGAATGGGGGTATTGGTACTTATGTAAAAGCAAAATCCGAAACCCATCTGGTAGTAGGCGACAGAGCAAATGATCTACTACGTGTTAATGGAGAAGAGTTACGAGTACGTGTGGTTGGCGAAGGCGGAAATTTAGGATTTACCCAATATGGGCGCATTGAATATGCTAAGTTGAGTGGACGATTAAATACAGATGCTATTGATAATTCCGGTGGAGTTAATTGTTCTGATAATGAAGTGAATATTAAAATTTTATTAAATCATATGGTTGATTTGGGTGATTTAACCGAAAAACAAAGGAATGAAATATTGGCAGAAGTTCAAATGGAAGTAGGAGAGTTGGTTTTAAAAAACAATCGATTGCAACCCAAAGCCATTAGTGTAGCACTTTCACAAGCAGTTGATAATCTCGAAATGCACGGTCGTCTTATAAAAGAAATGGAACGTACGGGTAAGTTAGATAGAGCTTTAGAGTGTTTGCCGGATAAAGAAGAAATTGCCAATCGAAAATTATTAAAGCAAGGATTAACACGGCCAGAAATTGCAGTTTTAATGGCATATTCTAAAACGATTTTAAAAGAGGCGCTTTTAGCTTCTCATTTACCGGAAGATCTCTATTTTCAAAGAGAGTTAGAGCTTGCTTTCCCATTGCTCTTACAATTGCGATTTAAACAATATATGCAAAATCATCGTTTGAAACGTGAAATTATTGCAACTCAGATCAGCAATGCAGTGGTTAATGAAATGGGGATGAGTTTTGTGAGTCGTTTGATTGATGAAACAGGCTCGGAACCGCCAGACATTATTCGTTCATATACCATATCCCGTCAAATATTTAAGGCTCAGGAATTACATGATCGTATCGATGCTTTAACAAACACAGGAGTAGAAATACAATTTAAAATGTTGCATGAAGTGAATCGATTGGTTCGACGTGGAACACGTTGGTTTCTTCGAAATCGACGGCGCGAAAAAATGGATATTGCCGAAATTATTCGTGACTTTACACCCAAGGTTGCAGAGCTCAGTGTGGCTATGCCGAAATTTTTGGCGGGGTATGACGCTGAGATGGAAATGATGATGGAAAAATTAGTTCAGGCTAACGTTCCAGAAGATTTAGCTTCTCGCATTGGCTGTATGAGTGCGATGTTTTCTGCATTAGATATTGTCGAAGCGTCAACAATCAATAAATTTCCTGTCGAAAAAGTTGCAACCATTTATTATGCGGTGGGTACGCGCTTACAATTGGGATGGTTTCGTGAATTAATTAAAAATCAGGCTGTGAGTAATTATTGGGAGGCGTTAGCCAGAGCAACGTTTAGAGATGATTTAGATCTTCAGCAACGAAAATTAACAATGAATATTATGCAGCATAACGGAAAAACGATAAACGAACCTGAGCATTTAATTGATACTTGGTTTGGTAAACACCATATTTTAGTGTCGCGATGGGAATATTTTGTAACAGAACTGAAGAATACACCGGATGCGGATTTTACGATGTTTGCTGTTGCCTTAAGAGAACTTTTAGATTTAGCTCAGGCGAGTATTCGGAAGGGTGGAGATATCCACTAATGAAGCGAAATAATACAAATAACCGCATTTCCTTTTTCTGAATACTCAAGGCTTTTAAAAGCTAAACGTTCAGCCATTAAGATGCCGCGGCCCTGCGTAGATTCATTATTTGCATGTGTTTTTTTAAAGGCTTTCCAATTAAAGCCTTTACCGTCATCCTGTACATGCAGTCGTATTTCAGAGGTGGATTGTGTAACTTCTACATTAACGTATTGATTGCAATGCTCGGTCAGTTGTAGGCGACGTTCGATTTCGGATAACCAGCGGTTTTCTTTTTGTAATTGTAATTTTTCTTCGGATGTGATGCCTAAATTTCCATGCTCAATAGCGTTCACTAAAATTTCGCTAATGCCGACGCTGTGCACAGGTGGGTTAGGGCAAGCTTTAGCTAAAAATTCTGCTAAGGCCATTGCTTCTGGTAGCGAACGAAATCGAAAATGCCCGTTTATTAAAAAACGGGCGACTTCGTAGGGTTCTATATTGGTTGAGGTAGCATCCATATCCTCAATATAGCATTTCCTTACCGTTTTCCGCGTGCATCACCTTCTCTGAAGGAAGGAGGTTTTTTAGCAGATCTGCCAAATCCATGAAAAGAACGTTCCGAGTTATTCGACTGTGACGGACGTCTTCTGCTGGGGCTGGCTTTAGACTTAGGTCTTGCACCTGCAGGATTTAAATTAAAAGCGGTTCTGGGTTCGAAACCGGGAATGACCTGACGTTCTAATTTCTGAGCCGTAAATCGCTCAATTTGCGCAAGTAATGCGCCGTCTTTGGGGCCTACCAAGGAAATAGCCGTGCCTTTTTCGCCACATCGACCCGTTCTTCCGATACGATGCACATAGTCTTCACCGGTTCTTGGCAAATCAAAGTTTACAACGTGGGTTAATTTTTTAACGTCTAAACCGCGTGCGGCCACATCGGTTGCTACCAATACACGCAGTCTGCCGCGATGCATTTGCTCTAACGTACGTGAGCGCTTACTTTGCTTCATATCGCCATGCAGTGCCGCACAAACAACGCCTTGGCTGGATAATTCTTCGACCAAATCGTCTGCGCCACGTTTTGTCGCGGTAAAGACAATGGCTTGCCACATATCGGCTTCTTCTAAAATATGACTTAATAAAGCACGCTTGTGGTTCCAATTATCGACTAAATGTACGCGTTGCGAAATTAGAGTATGTTTTTTGGTAGAACTGGCGAGTTGAAGACAAACCGGATCTTTTAAGAATTTGCGTGCAACGACTTCCACTTCACCTTCTAAGGTTGCAGAAAAGAGTAGGGTTTGGCGTTTAGTCGGTAACGCCGAGGCGATATGTTCAATATCTTTCTTAAACCCCATGTCTAACATGCGATCGGCTTCATCCAGAATAAACATTTCTAATCGTGAAAAATCTACGCGATTGCGGTACGACATATGATCCATTAAACGACCTGGGGTTGCGATAAGCACATCGAATGGTCCAGCCAGTAACCGCTCTTGTCCATGATAAGCCACACCGCCGGTGATGATCCCAAATCTAAAATTCGCAAATTTACTGAGCGCTGCAATGGAATCTGTAATTTGGCTCGCGAGTTCTCGCGTAGGTGTTAATATCAAAACGCGAGGACCGCGTCCTTCTCTGATAGGAGGATTTGAGATGAGTCGCTGTAAAGCCGGCAAACCAAAGGCGACGGTTTTACCCGCACCGGTTTCTGCAGAGGCCATTAGATCTTTGCCATTTATCACTTCAGGAATCGCAAGTTTTTGGATTTCTGTGGGTATTTTATAACCGAGGGCTTTAATGGCTTGTTGTAATTTCGGGTGTACATTTAAATGTGCACACATGGATTCAAAAGTTGAATAAGGCAAGGGTGTTCTCCTAAATAATGCGCAAAAAAGTGAACCAGTCATTGGTATTTATAAAATAAACCAGATTAAATTAATTAGTTAGGCTTATTAATATATGATTGTTGCCTTTATGCGCAAACTAGGCGATCAATCAGATTGCATCATACAGCATATCTTGTAAGAAAGCTATCTGCTGGGAATAAATGGCATATGCTGTGCTAACGTAGGCTTTTTACCTAAGATTTCTTGGTAAATAACTGTGTATGTCATCACATTTTTCACATATTCTCGGGTTTCTTTATAGGGAATGGTTTCTATCCAGAGATCGGCAGGCATATCATTTTCTGGTAGCCATTTTCGGACGCGACCGGAACCCGCATTATAGGCAGCGCTTGCGAGCACGGTGTTGTTTTGATATTGATCCAGCATCATACGAAGATATCCGCTGCCCAATTGAATATTCGTATAAGGTTCTACTAATTGCGACTCCCCGAAATAGGCTATTTTTTTTCTGGCCGCAACCTCACGAGCCGTGCTGTGGCGTAATTGCATGAGCCCGGTTGCACCCGATGGGTTTTTTGCGTGGGGTACAAAAGCGCTTTCTTGACGTGTAATGGCTAAGATCCAAGCAGGATCAATTTGATGTTTATGACCTTCTTGCAGAATATGATTACCATAAACAACTGGGAATCTAAGCGAGAGATCATTTTTGTTTCCTGATTTTGAAAGTGCTAAAATTGCCCAATTGGGTAAATTCCATTTGAGTGCGATATGGGCAGCTGCGTGTTTTTCCGTATCATTCATTTGTTTAGTAATAAATAACCATTCTGTTTTAGCCTTTTGTTGGCGACCCAAAATTTGTAATTCTCGTGCACGTAAAATAGAAGATTTTCCGGCCATATTCAGGATCATGCTTCTTTCGACAGGCGTTTTATGATTTAAAATATGATAGGGTTGTAGCAAATGATTGCTGGCCAAAAATCCGTAATACCCGCGCGTTTTTGCTAATTTTGTTAAGATAATTTGGCTGTCGTGCCGGCGGTTTATTCTATCTAAAGCGCGCGCATGCCAATATTCCCATTCGTCAACTGTAGCCAGATGTCTTGGTAACGCACGCACCCAGTGATAGACCTTTGGCCAATCTTCTTTTGCAAGCGCAACACGGATACGCCATTCTTGCACGGTTTGATTCGCATGGATAACAGGCACTTGACTTAACCATTTTTCCGCGTCGGGATGTCTTTGAAAAGCATATGCAAGCCCAATAGCACGCACCACGAGCCCCCAATGTTGTTCCTCAAATTTATAGCGATGTGCAATTTGTTGCCAAATTTTAATGGCGGTGTCGGGATTTGTCTTTGCAATTAAACAGACGCCATCTGCAATCATTTCAAGATTAGCGGGATGCGGGTTGCTAAAATATTTATGTTGCGTTACCAAATAAGGGTTTGCGTGCACCATCAGCCAGAGTTCTACTAATGCAAGCTCAGAACGTTTAAGGTGTTGTGCCGTTTTTCTTGCAATAGCCTCGTTGCCGGCTTCTATTGCAGATTTTACACGCTGCCAAACCATGGGAGGTGTCATGGCACTTGTTTTTTCAAAAATTGCAAACACAGCTTCACAACTTTTGGGAGGTTGTTTGCCCGTGAGCCATAAGGCGGAAATTTGCTTGAGAAGAATGTTAGGATTGCTTGGGTTTTGCAGTGTTGCCCAAAGATAATGGCATTGTAGAGAGACATCCTCGGTGGGCTGATATGCTTTTAGGAAGGATTTCCAATCCTCTTTTTTTGCCTTTGCTTGTAACCAGCGGATTCGTAGTTGCTCTGCCAAGGGACTATCCGGATATTTGTCCATGAATATCTGAAATTCTTCATGTGTGACGCTCTGGATTCGACGATCATATTCAGCAAAGATTAAATAGGGTAGGAGAGGATAATGTGCCAATCGTTTTTTGATTGTTTCATAAAGAAGAAAATTTCCTTGCGCAAGGGCGGCTTCGGCAGCTAAAAACGATTTGCGCGCAGAATCAAAATGCGTTGCTTCGGCAAAACTTGTAGACAACCAGCCTAAGAATAAAGGAAATAACAGACACACGTGTATTAATTGTTTGATTGACATAGTTGCATACTACTTAAAAAAAAAACATTCGTCTATAATGATAGCAATAAATGATGTTCATCCCATACACACTCTTAGGCATTGAAGGAGCGCTTTAAATGGATTATCAAAAAATAGTTGTTCCGGCACATGGCCAAAAAATTAAAATTAGGTCAGATGGCTCGCTAGATATTCCTGATCACCCTTTAATTCCGTATATCGAAGGCGATGGTATTGGCGTAGATATTACCCCGGTCATGAAGAAAGTTGTGGATGCAGCGGTTTCAAAAGCCTATCAATACAAGCGATCGATTGCATGGATGGAGATTTTTGCAGGCGAGAAAGCCACGCGTGTTTACGGCGAAGATCAGTGGTTACCCGAAGAGACATTGCTAGCACTTCGTGAATTTTTAGTCGGAATCAAAGGGCCATTAACCACACCTGTTGGAGGTGGCATTCGATCGATTAATGTTGCGTTGCGACAAGAATTAGATCTGTATATTTGTTTGAGGCCTATTCGTTATTTTAAAGGCACGCCTAGCCCTGTTAAACATCCTGAAAAAGTGCATATGGTTATTTTTAGAGAAAATTCAGAAGATATTTACGCGGGCATCGAATGGCAAGCAAATACGTCTGAAGCTAAAAAAGTCATACAATTTTTACAAACAGAAATGCATGTCAAAAAAATTCGTTTTCCTGAAAATTGTGGTATCGGTATTAAACCGGTTTCAAAAGCTGGAACAGAACGTCTTGTGATTAAAGCGATTGAATATGCGATTGAAAATAATTGTTCAGCAGTGACCTTTGTACACAAAGGGAATATCATGAAATTTACAGAGGGTGCTTTTAAAGAATGGGGATACGCGGTTGCACGTGAAAAATTTCATGCAGAGTTAATAGAAAAGGGTCCTTGGTGTGTTTTGAAAAACCCGAAGACAGGAAAAGATATTTATATTAACGATGTGATTGCAGATGCATTTCTGCAGCAAATTTTATTGCGCCCAGAAGAATATAGCGTGATTGCGACTTTAAATTTAAATGGGGACTATATTTCGGATGCGCTGGCAGCGCAAGTGGGAGGCATTGGTATTGCACCCGGCGCTAACCTTTCTGATAGTATCGCTTTATTTGAGGCAACACATGGTACAGCGCCGAAATATGCTGGACGTAATCTTGTTAATCCAGGTTCTTTAATTTTATCCGCTGAGATGATGTTAAGGCATTTGGGCTGGATTGAAGCCGCAGATTTAATTATTAAGGGCGTAGAGGCATCTATTGCTGCAAAAACAGTGACTTACGATTTTGAGCGCTTGATGCAAGATGCGACGAAGGTTACGTGTTCTGGATTTGGTGAAGCGATTATTCAGAATATGTAAGTTCATCATAGCGTTGCTTCAAAACGAGTCATGCCCCTTGTGGGATAAAAACGCATAAAAAAATAATTTTAAAAAATGGGCGATATTAAGAGATAGGTCGGGTCCAATATTTAAGCAGTAACCGGAATATTAGCTAATATTGATTTATATGGGTACTAAAAAGCGCAGTAGTCCCAAAGAGACCACCGAATTGCTTCTTCCAGAGCGGCAGGTTGATACACGCTTAAACTTGCCACCGTTATATACGGTGTATGTATTAAATGATGATTATACACCGATGGATTTTGTCGTAGAAGTGTTAATGCGATATTTTTTGATGGACCAGGTAGTTGCCACTCAGATGATGTTGCAAATACATCAAAAGGGGAGAGCAAATTGTGGCTTTTATACGCGTGAGATAGCAGAAACAAAGGTAGTACAAGTTAACGAATATGCAAGAAGGAATCAGTATCCATTATTGTGCGGAATGATCGAGTCGGGCGCCGAATAAAAGGATGTTTAAGGAGATGACGGAATGTTAAATAAAGAGTTGGAAATGACTTTGAATCTCGCTTTTAAAATGGCGAGAGAAAAGCATCATGAATTTATGACAGTAGAACATTTACTGTTAGGATTATTAAATAATTCAGCATCAATAGAAGTACTTCGAGCCTGTAATGCCAATATTGATCAATTACGATTGGCATTAGTTGCATTTATAGATGAAACCACTCCTGTTATTCCATTAAACGATCAGCATCGAGAAACACAACCCACATTAGGGTTTCAACGTGTTTTACAAAGAGCAGTGTTTCATGTCCAATCAGCAGGAAAAGAAGAAGTGACTGGTGCAAATGTTTTAGCAGCTATTTTTAGTGAGCAAGAAAGCCAAGCCGTCTTTTTTCTAAAAAAGGAAAATGTTTCTCGATTAGATGTGATTAATTATATTTCTCACGGTACTTTTCATCAAATGGAAGAGCCCAATGAACCCGATATGTCTCAGAACCAAGAAGAGGATTTGTCTCAAGAATCAAATGTGCGAAGCCCACTCGAAAGCTATGCCGTTAATTTAAATAATCGAGCTAAAATGGGTAAGATTGATCCTTTGGTTGGTCGTGAAGATGAAATTCAAAGAACAATTCAAATATTATGCAGACGTCGAAAAAACAATCCTTTGTTTGTTGGAGAAGCGGGTGTTGGAAAAACAGCCATTGTAGAAGGATTGGCAAAATTAGTGGTGGAAGGCAAAGTGCCAGATGCGATTAAAAATAGCACCATTTATTCATTGGATTTAGGATCACTGTTAGCAGGCACAAAATATAGAGGTGATTTTGAAAAAAGATTTAAGGCATTGTTGCAACAATTAAAGCGCGAGGCGGGAGCAATCTTATTTATCGATGAAATTCACACCATTATTGGTGCAGGTGCTGCATCCGGTGGTGTTATGGATGCCTCTAATTTGCTGAAGCCTTTATTGGCGTCGGGTGAGCTTAAATGCGTAGGTTCCACTACATATTACGAGTATCGTGGGATATTCGAAAAAGACATGGCCTTGTCTAGACGTTTTCAAAAAGTGGATGTGAAAGAGCCAACCGTAGACGAGACGATTAGTATTTTAAAAGGATTAAAAGAACGTTTTGAACAACATCATAATGTTCGCTATTCATTCGCAGCACTGCGTGCCGCGGCCACTATGGCGATTCGCTATATTCCCGATCGTTTTTTGCCTGACAAAGCAATTGATGTGGTGGACGAAGCAGGAGCGTATCAACGACTATTGCCAGTCAATAAACGCAAAAAGGTGATTGGGGTTTCTGATATAGAACGGATTGTTGCAAAAATTGCACGTGTACCAGAAAAATCTGTTTCTGTTTCCGATAAAAATGCCTTACGTAATTTAGAGCGCGACTTAAAATTGGTTATCTTTGGTCAGGACGAAGCCGTTGCCAGTTTATCCGATGCGATTAAAATGGGTCGTTCTGGATTGTCCGATCCAGATAGACCTGTGGGTTGTTTTCTATTTGCGGGACCAACAGGGGTAGGTAAAACGGAAGTCACTCGGAAGTTGTCAGATATTTTAGGTATAGAATTATTACGGTTTGATATGTCTGAATATATGGAAAGCCATACTGTTTCGCGTTTAATTGGTGCACCACCGGGGTATGTCGGATTCGAACAAGGAGGCTTATTAACCGATGCCGTCAATAAGCATCCTCATAGTGTACTCTTATTAGATGAAATAGAAAAAGCACATCCGGATGTTTACAATTTGTTATTGCAAGTGATGGATCATGGCACGTTAACAGATTCTAATGGACGAAAAACCGATTTCCGACATGTGATATTGGTGATGACGACCAATGCAGGCGCTGAAGATATGAATAGAAGTTCGATGGGTTTTACCGAGCAAGATCACACTACGGATGCCTTGAGTGTTATTAAAAAGAAATTTACACCGGAATTTCGTAATCGGCTCGATGCGATTATTCAATTCAAATCTTTAAATCGCATTGCAATTGATTTAATCGTAGAAAAATTCCTAACCGAATTGCAAGCAAGATTAGAAGAAAAGCATGTGACTTTAGAAGTGGATAAACCAGCGCGAGAGTGGTTGGCTGTCCGAGGTTACGACAAGCAAATGGGCGCACGTCCCATGTCACGACTTGTTAAAGAAAAGCTAAAAAAGCCGCTTGCCAGCGAAATTCTGTTTGGTTCTTTGGCAGAAGCCGGTGGTCGCGTGAGCGTAACTGTAGAAAGTGGCGAGTTGCGCGTACAAATTGAGGCACCGTGTAAAGTGAAGCAGTAAAATTGCTCGGCAGAGCTTGCTCATCGCCTCCCCTTTTTTTTCAAAGTGGGGTTAAGGCTAACAACCGATTGGTTAAGTTATCAATAAGTGCCTTGAGTTCTATTGCGCGTTTCTGTTCTGCTGCGACAACTTCAGGAGGTGCTTTTTCAGAAAAATGTGGATTTAAAAGCTTAACCTTTATTTTTTCAAAATCAGCTTGAGATTTGATTATTTCTTTTTTCAAACGCTCAATTTCTGCGCTTTTATCGATTAAGCCGGCTAAGGGAATAATTATTTCCAAAGATCCGACTAACGCTGTGACGGACTCTTCACGTTGTTCGTTTGGTAATAACCATCGAATACTTTCAATTTTAGCCATCGATTTTAGAATTAATTGATAAAAATCAGAATCGAGTCGTCTTTGGTCTTCTGTAGTTCCATTGTAAAACAAAACAGGTACAGGTTTAGATGGCGGAAGGTTCATTTCTCCGCGTATATTTCGTATCGCAAGGACAATGGTTTTAATCCATTCAATATCATTTTCAGCGTTCGTGTTAATGAGTCCTTCTATATATTCTGGATAGGGCTGGAGCATAATTGTATCGCCTGTTTTGTTTGCAACAGGTGCAACCCGTTGCCAAAGGGCTTCTGTAATATAGGGCATAAAAGGGTGAATGACGCGTAGTAATTCTTCTAGAACGGATATAAGCGTATGGCGCGTACCATTCTTCATATTTTGATTTTCTAAACGCGGGTTTAAAATCGGTTTTGTTAATTCCAAATACCAATCGCAATATTCATTCCAGGTAAATTCATAAATTGCCTGTGCTGCTAAATCGAAGCGATATTCTGCTAGATGTTTTTCTATCTGTGCTTTAGTCTGTTGCCAACGAGAAAGTATCCATTGATCAACAGGCGATAAATGATTAACAGCAGACAAAACTTGCGTGTTTGAAGGTGTTTCCATTTTGCCTTCGGTATTCATTAACACAAAGCGGGCAGCATTCCAGAGTTTATTACAGAAATGTCGGTTGCTTTCGATTTTTCTTAAATCAAAGCGAATATGTCGTCCGTGTGTTGCCAAAGCGGCATAGGTAAATCGTAACGCATCTGTACCATAAGCGGAGATCCCCGTTGGAAATTGTATGCGTGTATAAGCTTCGATTTGAGAGGCAAGTTGGGGTTGCATTAAGCCCGTTACGCGTTTTTTAACAAGGCTTTCGAGATCAATGCCATCGATTAAATCAATGGGGTCGAGTACATTGCCTTTAGTTTTAGACATCTTCTCGCCATTTTGATCTTGAATGAGTCCATGAATATAAACTTCATGGAAGGGAATTTTGCCCGTAAATTTAAGACCAAACATAATCATGCGAGCAACCCAGAAGAAGATAATATCAAAACCGGTGACAAGCACTTGGGTTGGATAAAAGGTTTGGAGCCTTGCTGTGTTTTCAGGCCAGCCTAAGGTTGAAAAGGGCCACAAAGCCGAAGAGAACCAGGTATCTAAAACATCTTCGTCTTGTTTAAGGGGCAAATCAAGTGGAAGTTTGTAATGTGCACGAACAGCTATTTCAGATTCTCCAACATAAATTTTGCCGGCATCGTCATACCAAGCGGGGATTCGATGCCCCCACCACAGTTGTCGGCTAATGCACCAATCTTGGATGTTATTCATCCAGTCAAAATAGGTTTTGGTCCAATTTTCGGGTACAAAACGAATTTGGCCATTTTTGACTGCTTCAATTGCTGGTTCTGCCAGTGATTTTATACTGACAAACCATTGATCGGTTAATAAAGGCTCTAAAATAGCGTTACTCCGATCGCCTCTGGGAATTTTTAAGAGATGCGGTTCAATTTTTTCGAGCAAATTTTTAGCACGCAGATCTTCGATGATTTTTTCGCGTGCAACAAAGCGATCTAATCCCTGATATTGCGTGGGTGCGTTTTCGTTGAGTGTTGCATCTATCGTAAAAATATTAATGAGTGGTAAGTTGTGACGCTGTGCCATCGCATTGTCATTAAAATCGTGCGCGGGCGTAATTTTTACGCAACCTGTCCCAAAAGCAGGATCGACCATATCATCTGCAATAATCGGAATAATGCGATCGGTTAAAGGTAGTTGTAGGTGTTTGCCAATTAAATGTGTAAAACGGGGATCCGTTGGATTAACCGCGACAGCCACATCGCCTACTAAGGTTTCGGGTCGCGTTGTGGCGACACAGATAAACTCTTTGCCATTGTGAGTTATAGCAGAATTGGTATCTAAGTTTTCAGCAAAGGGATAACGAATTGTCCAAAGCGATCCTTGTTCTTCTTGGTTTTCGACTTCTAAATCAGAAACGGCTGTTTTTAAAACGGGATCCCAATTGACCAATCGTTTGCCGCGATAAATTAACCCTTCATTGTATAATTGAATAAAAATATCGCTAACAGCTTTAGACATGCCTTCGTCTAAAGTAAAGCGCTCATGAGACCAATCGGCAGAGGCACCGATACGCCGTAATTGACGGCTAATGTTACCGCCAGATTCGGATTTCCATTGCCAGATGCGATTAACAAATTCGTCTCGGCCTAATTCGTATTTTGTTTGGCCTTTGGCGAGCAATTGTCTTTCGACTACCATTTGCGTTGCAATACCCGCGTGATCAGTGCCCACTTGCCATAAGGTTTTTCGGCCTTTCATGCGATGATAACGGATTAAAATATCCATTAATGTTTGTTGAAATGCGTGTCCCATGTGTAGGCTGCCCGTTACATTGGGCGGAGGTAGCATAATGCAGTAGGGTACACCTGTGTCCCTTGGATTAAAGTAGCCAGAACGCTCCCAGAACGGATACCATTCGCTCTCTAAGACACTGGGATTATAGGTTTTATTATCTTCCATCGAATTTATCATATCAGACCTTTAGCCTTCTTTTATTTTTTGACAGCGATCGAGCAGGTATTGAACTAGTAGAGAGACGGGTCGCCCAGTTGCAGCGCGATCTTTTCCGCCACGCCAAGCTGTTCCGGCGATATCTAAATGTGCCCAATCGTATTTTTTGGTAAATCGCGATAAGAAACATGCGGCGAGAATTGCGCCTGCTTCGGGGGGATTTCCGATATTGGCGATATCGGCAAATGGGCTGTTTAGAGCATCTTGGTATTCATCCCATACGGGCAATTGCCAACATTTATCACCACTCGTTAAACCTGCGTTGAAGAGATCATTAACGAGTGGGTTGTGGTTACCGAAAAGGCCGCTGGTATGCGAACCTAGTGCCATCACACAAGCATTGGTTAAGGTTGCAATATCAATAACGACTTCTGGATCAAAACGCTCAGAATAGGTAAGCGCATCGCATAAAACCAGTCGACCCTCGGCGTCGGTATTTAAAATCTCAATCGTAAGACCCGACATACTGGTTACAACGTCTTCTGGGCGGGACGCCTTACTGCCGGGCATATTTTCTGCGGCGGCAATCACGCCGATAATGTTAAGTGGCAATTCTAATTCTGCGGCAGCACGCAGTGCACCGAGCACGCTGGCTGCGCCACACATATCGTATTTCATGCCAATCATGCTCATAGCCGGTTTAAGCGAATTACCGCCTGTATCAAAAGTAATCCCTTTGCCAACTAGCACAATGGGTTTTTGTTTATCTTTGCGTCCGCGATATTCTAGGGTGATTAACCGTGGTGGGTTTTGGCTGCCTTTACCAACAGACAAAAGCGCACCCATTTTAAGTGAAGCCATGTCTTTTTCATCTAGTATGGCGGTGTTGATGCTGGGAAATTCTGCGGCGAGGTTTTCTGCAGATTTAGCAAGAAAGATCGGTGTGCAGATATTGGGTGGTGTGTTTCCTAAATCTTTTGCCAAAGATAGACCGCTTGCAATCGCCTGACCTTCTAATGCCGCACGCTCACCAAGTGCTAAATCGCGTCGAGTGGGTACGGTTAAAATGACACGACGAAGAGTTCTACGTGCTTTATCTTTTTTAGTTTTATAATTATCGAAGCTATAGAGCGTTTCGAGCGTTAACATAACCGCTTGTCGGATTTTCCAGCGATTATCTCGACCCTTTACAGCGAGCTCTGTTAAAAACGAAACGATTTCTGTCGCGCCTGTTTGTAGAATGGCATTGGTAGCTTTTCGAATGATCTCTCGAAATTCTTTATCGCCTAATTCTCGTTCGCGACCACAGCCCACGAGTAATATGCGATCAGAAAGCACATTTGGAACGTGGTGCAGTAATAGGGTTTGACCCAGGTTGCCTTCTAAGTCTCCTTTTTTAAGAAGATTACTGATAAAGTTTTCAGCTATTGTGTCCAGCTTTTCGGCAATCGCACTGAGTTTACGGTTTTCAAATATACCCACAACGATACAATTTGTCCGTTGTTTTTCAGGATGGCCGGTTTTTACGTTAAATTCCATATATACTCCAAAAGCGCAGAGATAAGCCCAATGAGGAAGCTATTTTGTGCATGTTCCTGTAGGGGATTTTTTAAGTCCTCAAAAGCTGTTAGTGTACCTCAATCTAAGGTATTTTTGTATTTTTATTGTTGTGGATAAGTGTTTATGCGAATTGTTGCCAGATATATAACTAAAGAAATATTTTGGGCGTTTATTGTTATTACGGCAATTTTATTCTTGATTATACTCAGCAATCGCTTTGCTGCGTCTTTAGCCAAAGCGGCCACAGGCGAATTATCAATCGGGTTGGTATTTAAAATTGTTGGGCTTTATACGCCAGAGTTGTTAAGCTACCTTATCCCCTTGGGATTATTTATGGGCCTGTTGTTTGCGTTTGGGCGTTTGTATGCAGACAGCGAGATGGCGGTTCTTTCTGCCTGTGGGATCAGTTTCCGATATATTATTCAACTAACATTATTCTTCGCATTATTCGTTGCTTCACTAACGATGTTATTGACCGTCTGGGTCGTGCCCAAAATTTCAGCGCTGAGAGAGCAGGCAATATCGGAAGGAGAATCTTTCGGGGTTATGCAATCTATACTGCCGCAACGGTTTCAAACGTTTGCAGGTGGAAAACTAGTTTTTTATTTAGAAGACGCCTCTACCAAAGGAGACAATCTGAAGGGCATATTTATTGCAGAGCGGCCGACGAATGTCTCTAATGCGATCGATTCGTGGACTTTAATTACAGCAGAAGACGCGCATTTTAAACGTGATGAAAAAACCAATCAATCTTATATTGTATTAAAGGATGGGTATCGTTACCAAGGATTGCCTGGAGCAGCAGATTATAAAGTGGTTCTTTTTAAAGAGTATGGGCGCGCTATTTCAGAAGCAAAAGAGCCGGCAGACAGTGACACATTGCGCCTTAAAAGCACTTTGTTTTTATTAAAAAGTCACAACATGATTGACATGGCAGAATTTCAATGGCGTGTGTCTTTGCCATTATCGGTGCTCATTTTAGCGTTGATTGCGGTACCACTCGCTCGTGTTAGACCGCGATATGGACGGTTTGCTAAATTCCTACCCGCTATAGCTATCTATATTATTTATTATAATCTATTCACCGTTTCTAAACGTTGGGTAGCGGCAGGTGTATTGCCCGCGTTTATAGGTGTTTGGTGGGTGCACGGATTATTTTTTCTGCTTGGGTTAGGATTAATCGCAAAAGATTCGGGCTGGCATTTACGTTTTAGGGCACGAATATGAAAATTTTAGATAACTATATTGCAAAACAGATTATAGTAATGATACTGATTGTTGCTTTCGCATTATTGGGGTTCGATCTTTTTTTCAAATTGGTAGATGAATTAAAGCTTATTGGGCGCGGTCAATATACGCTGTCGACGACATTTATGTTTTTGATTTTGACGATTCCCTCTCGTCTTTATGTGATGTTTCCGTGGTCGGCACTGATTGGCGCATTGATCGGATTAGGCGCTTTAGCAAATCACAGTGAATTAGTCGTGATGCGTACAGCCAGTATTTCTGTGACGAGAATTACCTGGGCAGTTTTAAAAGCAGCTTTTATTTTAATGTTTTTTGTTGTGTTATTGGGAGAAGGTGTGGCACCAACAACCGATCGTTTAGCAAGCGATAAAAGAACATTAGCGCTGAGTGGTGGACAAACAATTCAGACAGATTTTGGTTTGTGGGTGCGTCAAGGACGAGAGTTTATTCATGTTCAAACCATACGTCAAAATGGCGAATTGTTGGCTGTAACGCGCTATCAATTTGATGCGGATCGTAGGCTAATAAATGCAATTTTCGCAGAGAGTGCAGTGTTGGTTGATAATGTTTGGCATTTACACAAAGTGAGCGGAACAGAATTTTCACTCGATAAAACACGCAGCTTTAAAGTTGAGATGCAGACAACTGAGACATTGTTAGAGCCAGAAATTTTAGAAACAGCTATGGTTAAGCACCCAGAGCGTTTATCGTTACCCGCATTATTCCGAACCATTCAACATCGCTCTAAAAATTCATTGAATACCCAAAACTATGAATTGGCTTTTTGGTCGAAAATTGCACAACCGATCGTTATATTAATGATGGTATTTTTGGCAGTTCCTTTTGTTTTTGGTCCATTAAGAGCAGGTAGCCAAGGTCGTAGGGCGATTGTCGGGATTTTAGTCGCTTTTTTATTTCATACCGTGAATGATCTTTTTGCGCCTTTAGCTGTGGTATACCAATTTCCACCCATGCTTGCTGTTTTATCGCCAGTGATTGCGTTTAGTGTAGTTGGGCTCTGGATGTTACATCGCGTAAAGTAACGATACTATGAATGCTTAAGATAATCGCATTACTTTTCTTCCTGAATATAAAGTCCGGGTAATTCACGATAATGCTCATTAAAATCAATACCATACCCTACGATGTTGCGTTGTTTATTGTCGTCTGGAAAATTACGTGTGAGGGGAGTCATACAAAATAAGGCGTAATCGGAAGAATAACGGCCTTTCTTAGGTTCTTTTTTTGAAAGCAACACCACAGTTTTAAGGCTTTTAGGCTTTTTTGGTTTAATAGCTTTGATAATCGCAGCCATGGTATTTCCACTATCCATGACATCGTCCACAATTAATATGTTTTTACCTTTAAATTTTAGGTTTTCCATGCCGCTAAGTTTGACTTCGCTCTTTGAGCCGTGTTCTTCACCATAAGTGTTGGCTTTTACATATTCGAGTGTGACAGGGCCATCAAGTTTTCGGATAAGGTCAGCGGTTAAACAGATGGCGCCTTTCATTACCATGAGAACGGTAACGGGTTCGCCTTGATAGGCTTTATTGAGGAGAGTTGCGGTTTGATGAAGTTTTTTAGCAATGACCTCTGGCGGAACGACGAGCTGCAACTTGTCCGCTCCAAAACAAAGACCGCTGTATAATACTGCTAATAAAATCAAATATTTCTTCATGAGAACTCCTAAAGCTATACTGTAAATTATATAGGCAAAATTCGAGATATCCAAGATGCTCGAATTTAATAGCTAAGAGATGAGAAAAGACTAACTTGCGGGGCGTTTATAAGGCGTGGTACGCTCTACAGCTTGAATAATTTAAATTTAGGCGCGTAGCTCAGTGGTAGAGCACCACCTTGACATGGTGGTGGTCGGTGGTTCGATCCCACTCGCGCCTACCAACACATAATCCCGCAACGTCTTAAAACATCCGAAAACCCTTTGAATTATTGTTAACTATCTAACATTTTAGTGTGCTTAGACCTGAGCACCAGTATAAATAATATTCACTTTTTAGTGTGTCTGAAAGTCCTTTTTCCGGTAGAATATCGTTTTTGGTGCACCGTATTCTTGATTTTGGAGCGTAAGATGCCAGTGATAACATTGCCAGATGGAAAAAAGCTTTCTTTTGATCAGGCCATTTCTGTTCATGACGTGGCAGTCGCTATTGGTCCCGGTTTAGCGAAATCGGCATTGGCGGCTAAAGTCAACGGAATGTTAGTCGACACCGCGTTCGTTATCGATCAAGATGCAACCCTTCAGATAATCACTGAACGCGATCCCGAAGGCTTAGAGGTGATTCGCCATTCGTGTGCACATTTATTTGCACAAGCATTAAAGAGCTTATATCCAGAAGCACAAATTAGCATTGGTCCTGTTATTACCGATGGTTTTTATTATGATTTTTCATATAAAACAAAAGCATTTACGGAGGCGGATTTTCCCGCTATTGAACAAAAAATGGCCGAATTAGCGGCAAGCAATATGCTTGTTTCGCGTCAGGTATTCTCTCGCACAGACGCTATCGCTTTATTTAAAGCGAAAGGAGAGCACTACAAGGTAGAGATTATTCAAGATATTCCCGGAGAAGAACCACTTTCGTTTTATCAACAAGGCGATTTTATCGATTTGTGCCGTGGACCACATGTACCAAACACAGGCAAAATTAAAGTGTTTAAACTCATGAAAATTGCAGGTGCCTATTGGCGAGGCGATTCTAAAAATGAAATGTTGCAACGCATTTACGGTACCGCTTGGACTTCTCAAAAAGATTTGGATGCCTATATTCATCGATTAGAAGAAGCCGAAAAACGTGATCACCGTAAATTGGCCAAAAAATTTGATCTTTTTCATTTTCAAGAAGAAGCACCTGGCATGGTATTTTGGCATCCTAAAGGATGGGCGGTTTATCAAGCGGTAGAGCAATATATGCGCAGAACCTTTGCTGCAAATGGGTATAACGAAGTTCGTACACCACAAATTGTCGATCGAACATTGTGGGAGCGTTCGGGACATTGGGAGAAATATCAGCCGCATATGTTTACTCTAAAAGCCGATAATCGAGACTATGCTATAAAACCGATGAATTGTCCTTGTCATGTTCAAATTTTTAATCAGGGCTTAAAAAGCTATAGAGATTTGCCTTTGCGCTTAGCTGAGTTTGGTTCTTGTCATCGTAATGAAGATTCGGGTGCTCTACATGGTTTAATGCGTGTTCGAAATTTTGTGCAAGATGATGCGCATATTTTTTGTACAGAAGATCAAATTCAAGCAGAAGTTGCGGCTTTTAATGAATTATTGTTTAAGGTTTATGCCGATTTTGGATTTAAAGAAATCATCGTTAAACTTTCTACACGCCCCGAACACCGTGTGGGATCAGATGAGATTTGGGATAAAGCGGAAGCGGCATTGACCATAGCCTTAAATCAAACCGGGTTATCTTGGACGTTAGCACCAGGAGACGGAGCGTTTTATGGACCGAAGATCGATTATTCCTGTAAAGACAGTCTGGGTAGAATTTGGCAATGTGGCACCATTCAAGTCGATTTTTCGATGCCAGAACGCTTGGGTGCTAGCTATAT
Organism: Gammaproteobacteria bacterium; assembly: GCA_035443705.1. Lineage (GTDB taxonomy): Bacteria > Pseudomonadota > Gammaproteobacteria > UBA6186 > Azoamicaceae > CADEGZ01. Next base: position 1,781 of record DAORSV010000002.1, on the reverse strand, counting down.
TGCGGAAGATGGTGCACGTCGTGTGCCGGTTATGGTGCACCGCGCTATTTTGGGTTCTTTGGAACGATTTATTGGAATACTGATTGAAGAAACAGGTGGATCTTTGCCTACCTGGCTTGCGCCCGTTCAAGTGGTGGTGATGAGTATTACCAGCGCTCAGGCTGATTTTGCGCATTCTGTTGTTCAATCTTTACAAAAACAGGGCTTTCGTGTAGAAGAAGACTTGAGAAATGAGAAAATAGGGTTTAAAATTCGCGAACATACTATTCAACGTGTGCCGTACCTGTTAGTGGTTGGGGATCGCGAGGTTACGCAAAACCAAGTAGCGGTAAGAACACGCGAAGGAATGGATTTGGGTTCTATGACAGAACAAGAATTTGTTAATCAACTTTCTTTAGAGGTTGCGAGCCATAGTTTGTAGGGAGAGGCCTTTGTGTCCACCCTGGGTAGAGGAGATAAGTTATTAGTTCTACGGGAAAAGAGACGCGAAATCGCATCAATGGACAAATCCGTGCACTAGAGGTGCGATTAATCGGAGATGATGGAAGCCAAGTCGGCGTGGTATCGATAAAAGAAGCCAAGCTGGCAGCGGAGACTGCGGGTCTCGATTTAGTAGAGATCTCACCAAACGCGGAGCCCCCGGTGGTTCGCGTGATGGATTATGGTAAGTTTTTGTTTCAGGAAAGTAAGCAAAAGATGCTTGCAAGAAAGAAACAAAAGCAGGTTAAAGTTAAAGAACTTAAGTTTCGTCCGAGCACAGATAAAGCGGACTACGAGGTAAAACTACGCAACCTTCGTGGGTTCCTAGAAGAGGGTGACAAGGTAAAAGTAACGGTCTTTTTTAGAGGTCGTGAAATTACGCACCAAGAATTGGGCATGAAGCTACTGGAGCGAATTCGATTGGACTTAGCCGAAGATGGCAAGATCGATTATTTTCCGCGCGGTGCTGAAGGTCGACAATTGGTGATGATTGTATCCCCCAAGAAAAAATAGGGTTTTTACCCATTAGCGTTTAATTTAAATTGCGGAGTTGAAGTTATGCCAAAGTTAAAGACCAATAAGGGAGCGGCTAAGCGCTTCAAAAAGACGGGTAGTGGGGGTTATAAACATCGCCAATCTCACCGTAACCATATATTGACTAAAAAAAGTAGTAAACGTATGCGTCAATTGCGGCACCTGAAAATGGTGAATCCCAGTGATGTGGCGTCTATTAAACAAATGTTGCCAAATGGTTAAGGGGAGATAAAATATGGCACGTGTAAAACGGGGCGTTACAGCTAAAGCCCGACATAAAAAAGTTTTAAAATTAGCGAAAGGCTATTATGGCGCAAGACGTAGTGTCTATCGTGTTGCAAAACAGGCGGTTATTAAAGCTGCGCAATACGCTTATCGCGATCGTAAACAGCGTAAACGTGAATTTCGTCGTTTGTGGATTGTGCGTATTAATGCTGCAGCGCGATTAAATGGTTTGTCTTATAGTCGCTTTATGGCGGGCTTAAAGAAGGCTTCTATCGAAATTGATCGTAAAATTCTCGCAGATTTAGCGGTATTCGATAAAGCATCCTTTACTTTAATTGCAGAGAAATCAAAAGCGGCGTTGGCGTAAATCTGTAGGGGCGGACGAGGGCGGACACAGAGGTCCGCCCCTACAGTGTCCGCCCTTGTCGTGTTTGCCAATGCCCATTTTATCTTCAATAACCGGAGATTTCATGCAAGACTTGTCGGAGATTTTAGAAAACGGCTTCGTTGCTATTACAGCAGCCTCCGATCTGAAATCGCTG
>DAORSV010000001.1:57251-68895 GCA_035443705.1 Gammaproteobacteria bacterium | reverse complement strand
CCAATGACAGCAACAGGCGTCGAAAAACTACGAGAAGAGCTAAAGCATCTCAAGAACGTTGTGCGCCCTAGAATAATTGCGGCGATTGCTGAGGCAAGAGGGCACGGCGATCTTAAAGAAAACGCCGAGTACCATGCTGCAAAAGAACAACAAGCCTTTACGGAAGGTCGTATTCGCGATATCGAACATAAATTATCATACGTGCAAGTGATTGATTTAACAGGCATGGCTAATAATGGGAAGGTTGTCTTTAGTGCAACGGTGACCCTGCTTAACCTCGATACAGATCAAACGATGGTTTATCAAATCGTTGGAGAAGAAGAAGCTGACTTGAAGACCGGTAAAATCTCAGTCACTTCTCCCATCGCACGGGCTGTTATTGGTAAATACAAAGGGGATACTGTTGAAGTAACAGCACCCGGTGGTGTTGTGTCCTATGAGGTGTCAGAGGTTATTTACTAACGAATACCCAAAAACATGACAGGTAAATCACGTTCTAAATCAACAAAATCAACGAAATCAAAAAGCAGCAGACGCTGGTTAGACAGACAGCATTCCGATTATTACACACAACTTGCCAGAGAAAAGGGATATCGATCCCGATCAGCTTACAAACTCCTCGAAATTCAAGAAAAAGACAAAATAATATTTAAGGGTATGAGAGTGGTAGACTTAGGGGCTGCGCCTGGCGGTTGGTCTCAAGTGCTTGTTAACCATGTTGGTTCCTCAGGCAAAATTGTGGCCATTGATATTCTCCCTATTGAATCCTTAAAAGGGGTCGATACTGTATATGGAGATTTTCAAAAAACGGAAACCCTAGAGGAATTGATGTTGATTTTAGATGGAAAGAGTGTCGATCTTGTAATTTCCGATTTGGCCCCCAACTTAAGTGGTATTGCAGTGGCTGATCAAGCGCGTGTCATGGACTTAGCGGAAATGGCACTTGATTTCGCTGAAAGAGTACTGGTTAAAGAGGGAGTTTTTTTAATTAAGGTGTTTCAAGGCTCGGGTTTTCAGGAATATCTTATGCATTTAAAAAAGAAATTTGAGCGAGTTTGTGTGCGAAAGCCAAAGGCTTCTCGTGCAGAATCGCGTGAAGTGTATTTACTGGCGACGGGTTATCACCCATACTCTAAAGAAACGCAGGGGGTTTGCCTTGAACGACATGCTTAAAAATTTGGTCTTATGGTTGGTTATCGCATTGGTGCTTATGTCCGTATTTAGTAACTTTGGGCCACCCCAAAAACAAGTTACAAAACTGGCGTATTCTCAGTTTTTGGAAAAAGTAAAATTGGCCGATATTAAAAAAATTACGGTTGAAGATAAAAACGTCAATGGTGTTACTCAAGATGATAAGCCATTTGCAACGTACATCCCTTCTAAAGAACTTCCAGAATCTGTCATCAACGCCTTAACAACGAATGGCGCGATAGTGGTCGGAAAGGCGCCAGAACAGCCAAGCTTGTTAATGAATATTTTTGTCAGCTGGTTTCCAATTATTTTGTTCATCGGTGTTTGGATATTTTTTATGCGTCAGATGCAGGGCGGTGGCGGTGGCCGAGGCGCTATGTCTTTTGGACGAAGTCGGGCGCGTTTGTTGGGTGAAGATCAAGTCAAAGTCACTTTTGCAGATGTTGCTGGCGTCGATGAGGCCAAAGAAGAAGTCTCAGAACTGGTAGAATTTTTGCGTGACCCCGGTAAGTTTCAAAATTTAGGCGGAAGGATTCCACGAGGCGTTTTAATGGTTGGTCAGCCAGGAACTGGTAAAACACTGCTAGCGCGTGCTATTGCAGGCGAAGCTAAAGTGCCTTTTTTTACAATTTCGGGTTCTGATTTTGTAGAAATGTTTGTGGGTGTGGGTGCTTCTCGTGTACGCGATATGTTCGAACAAGCGAAAAAACAGGCGCCCTGTATTATTTTTATAGACGAAATTGATGCAGTAGGTCGACATCGTGGCGCAGGTTTGGGCGGTGGTCATGATGAACGTGAGCAAACCCTCAATCAATTATTGGTTGAAATGGATGGGTTTGAAGGCAATGAAGGCGTTATTGTGATTGCTGCAACGAATCGCCCCGACGTATTAGATCCGGCTTTATTAAGACCGGGTCGTTTTGATAGACAAGTATCTGTTGGCTTACCTGATATTCGGGGGCGTGAACAAATTTTGAAAGTTCATATGCGGAAGGTGCCTATATCAGACAATGTCGATGCGAGAGTGATTGCAAGAGGAACGCCTGGGTTTTCGGGGGCAGATCTTGCCAACCTCGTTAACGAAGCCGCACTGTTTGCAGCCAAGATGAATAAACGTACCGTTGAAATGTCCGAATTTGAAAAAGCCAAAGATAAATTACTGATGGGTGTTGAACGCCGCTCTATGGTGATGAACGAGAGCGAGCGCAAGCTAACGGCCTATCATGAAGCAGGTCACGCGATTGTGGGCTTATTGATGAAGGAACATGATCCTGTTTACAAAGTAAGTATTATTCCACGTGCACAAGCATTAGGTGTGACGTTATTTTTGCCTACAGATGATCGTTACAGTTATAGTAAACAACGATTAGAATGTCAGCTTTCCTCTCTTTTTGGAGGGCGAATTGCTGAAGAGTTAATTTTTGGTAAAGAAAGTGTCACGACCGGTGCGTCCAATGATATTAAGAGAGCGACAGATATCGCACGTAACATGGTTACACGTTGGGGGCTATCTGATCGTTTAGGGCCTTTAACTTATGGTGAAGAAGAAGGCGAAGTCTTTTTAGGGCATTCGATGAACAAAGGTAAAGATGTTTCGGATGAGACTGCACATATTATTGATGAAGAGATTAGGAAGATAATTGATAAAAATTATCAATTGGCAAAACAAATTTTGACAGACAATGTCGATAAATTGCATGTTATGGCAGAAGCGTTGTTGAAATATGAAACCATTGATGTAGAACAAATTAAAGACGCGATGGAAGGGCGTGTGCCACGTGAGCCTGCTGATTGGAGCGATCATGGACAGGGTAATCAAAAGAAAAAGCAGGGTGATGATACAACCCGTATGGAAAAGCGAGCGGACAGTAGTGCTATTGGCGATCCAGCTCCCAACGAACAGATTTAGTTAAAGTAATATGAGAATAAAAAAATATTTTGGAACAGATGGTATACGCGGGCGAGTGGGACAACCGCCCATTTCTGCAGATTGGATATTAAAACTGGGTTGGGCAGTTGGTAAAGTATTAACAGCCAAAGCGGGTGGGCGTCGTAGCAAAGTTTTAATTGGTAAAGATACGCGTGTTTCCGGATACCTATTTGAATCTGCGCTTGAAGCGGGTTTTTCTTCGGCAGGCGTTGATACCTTATTGTTAGGACCCATGTCCACGCCGGGGGTTGCACGTTTAACGAGTGCGCTTCGTGCGAGCATTGGTATTGTGATTAGCGCTTCACACAACCCTTATTATGATAACGGCATTAAGTTTTTTTCTGCAGAAGGCACGAAATTGCCAGATGAAATGGAATTTCTGATAGAAAAAACATTAGAAAGTCCCTTAGAAACTGTCGATTCTAGAGCTTTGGGTAAAGCACGTCGGGTGCAGGATGCCGAAGGGCGTTGTATAGAATTTTGTAAAAGTACTTTTCCATCGACTTTAGATTTACGTGGCAGCAAAATTGTGGTTGATTGTGCACATGGCGCAACCTATAAAATTGCGCCTAATGTTTTTAGAGAATTGGGTGCAGAAGTTGTGGAGATGGGCGTTAGTCCTGATGGATTTAATATTAATGATAACTGTGGTGCAACGTGTCCTTTGCCGCTTGCAGAGCGTGTCGTTAAAGAAAATGCGCATATTGGCATTGCCTTAGATGGTGATGGCGATCGCGTGATTATGGTTGATCATACCGGCGCTGTGGTCGATGGCGATGAATTATTGTTTATTATTGCACGATGGTATGCCGAAACCGATCGCTTAAAAGGCGGTGTTGTGGGTACGATCATGAGTAATTATGGTTTAGAGATAGCCTTTAAAACACTGAATATTCCGTTTTTAAGAACGGCTGTCGGCGATCGTTATATTTTAGAAATGCTGAAAAATAAAGGTTGGATTTTAGGGGGAGAACCTTCTGGACATATCTTATGTTTGGATGCGAATACGACAGGAGACGGTATTGTTTCCGCGCTTCGTGTCCTCGCTGTTATGACATTTACAGGCCGTTCCTTAAAAGAGCTCAAAGAGGGGATGACTAAATCGCCACAAATACTCATTAATGTGCCAATTGCGGAAAGAACCAATATTATTGACCATCCCAGCATCACGTCTGCTGTTAGCAAAGCGGAATCACGTTTAAAAGGTCGTGGTCGTGTATTGCTGCGCGCCTCAGGCACAGAAGCTTTGGTACGCGTGATGGTAGAAGGTCAAGATTCGAGAGTGGTGGAGTTGGTTGCCGAAGAACTCGCTGAGGTTGTTAAAGGCGCGATGGTTTAAAATTAAACCTTTTTCATGGTCATACCCGCTTGATTCCTCTGTTAGGTTTCCCCTCTTTGCCGATTATGGCGAATAGAAGACAAAAGCGAAAGTCCAATAAAACTAACGCCAATAAGCCCCGTGATGATTTCAGAAACATGGGTTTTTGTGCTGATAAGCATAATAATCGCTAAAGCGCCGATAGCATAATGTGCACCGTGTTCTAAAAATCGGTATTTGCTGAGTGTGCCTTTGTAAACTAAAAACAAGGTGAGTGATCGCACAAAAATAGCGCCAATGGTTAGTCCAATTAAAATAATCACAATATCTTTAGTTATCGCAAAAGCCCCAATAACGCCATCGAGCGAAAACGACGTATCTAGGACTTCTAAATAGAGAAATTGAATAAGGCCACTGTGTTTCACTTTTGTCACACTACGATTTAATAAGGTCGTTAAGCTGTTTAAAATCACAAAAAGGATAATGCCGAAGCTGCCTGCAATAATTGCACCCAATTTTTTTTGTTCAGGTAAAGAAGCTTGTATGCCAATTAAAACCACTAACGCTAATATAATATGCAGAGCTTTTATTTTTCCAATAGCATTTAATTTTTTTTCTAAACGTCCTAACCAATGAATGTCGCGTTTTTGATCAAACAAAAACGACAAAAAGACTAATAATAAAAAAATGCCACCAAAGCTAGAAATCGTTGTTTTTGTTGCTTCAAGAAGTTTGGCGTATTCGCTGGGTTTCTGGATCGCCAAAAAGAATACATCGGATAAACTGAGATGCGTCACAAAGCCTACTATAATAATGGGCAATAAAAACCGAACGACAAAAACAGCAATCAAAATTCCCCAGGTTAAAAAGCGATGTCGCCATAGAGTATCCATTTTTTGTAACACCGAAGAATTAAGCACAGCGTTATCAAACGATAAGCTGATTTCTAACACGCTGAGTATTAAAGTTAAAATCAGGGCGTGAATGCCACCCCATAAAAATGCTGCAGATAATCCAAACAGCGTGATAAAGATCGAGGCTTTAAAATGTTTCATGGGTTAAGCGTAGAAGAGGAGCATCAAAATCGCCACAGAGTTTGTTGGTTAACGTAGTTTTTGTGATAAGCGTTTCAAGCTTATTTTGGCTTAGTGCCTAAGCGTGCTAATATACGCTGATTAATGTGTTCTGGGGGTTTTTTGTCTTGGTCACAAATTTTCGAAAGCCTTGCGTGATAGCAAATTGGAAAATGCAGGGTTCGTCTGAAATGATTTCAAACTTTGTTTTGACATTATCTCAGGCAAAAAATCAACCTGCGGCTAGCGACCTAGAGATTATATTATGCCCACCGACGATTTACTTACAGAAACTACAAACAGCTCTGGCGACACATAGCCTTCAAGAACATTTTATGTTAGGCGCACAGAACATCTATTGTGAGTCTAGTGGTGCTTTTACCGGTGAAATTGCGCCAGAGATGCTGGTGGATATTGGGGGGCGCTCCGTTATTATTGGGCATTCGGAGCGTCGTCAGCTGTTTTATGAGGATGATGCACTGATTGCACGGAAGTTCAGAGCCGCGTATCATGTAGGGCTTATTCCCATACTCTGCGTAGGCGAAACAGAGGCTGAACGAGTAGACGGCAAGACTTTTGAGGTTCTTGTGCGCCAATTGGAGGCAATTTTAGCGTTAGTGCCCATTTGTGCATTATCGGGGAGTATTATTGCCTATGAGCCTGTTTGGGCGATAGGAACGGGTTTAAGTGCTACGCCAACAGAGGCGGAAACCGTACATGCCTTTCTGCGTGATTGGTTAGGAAAGCGGGATCCTGAAGTGGCGAAAAAAGCGCGTATTGTGTATGGCGGGAGTGTTAAAGCCGAAAATGCGGCTGGCTTGTTCGGCATGCCTAATATTGATGGCGCGTTGGTGGGTGGTGCTTCGTTAGTTGCAGACCATTTTTTAAAAATTTGTCAGAGCATTTAAATATAGGCGCAGATCTCTGTGTCTGCCTCGATTAAGAGTGAGTATTGAGATGGAACAGATTGTTTTAGTGATACATGTGATTGCAGCCATTGGGTTGATTGGTTTTATTTTGATCCAGCACGGAAAAGGCGCAGAAGTGGGTGCATCTTTTGGAAGCGGGGCGTCCCAAACACTTTTTGGCAGTCAAGGGTCTGGGAGTTTTTTAACCCGCACAACTGCCGTTCTCGTGAGTGTTTTTTTTGTTACGAGTCTTACTTTAGGCTACTTAGCGTCTCATCAGGCTAAACCGAAAGATTTAGATGAACTTTTAAAGAAAGTTCATCCTGCTGCTCAGAAACAAGATAATGAGATCCCAGAAGTTGTGCCTGGAATTAATAAAAATGAACCGAGTAATTAAGAATAACGTGTTATTTGTAGGGGCTGATAGCTGTGTCTGCCTTAACGTATCTGCCGAAGTGGTGAAATTGGTATACACGCTACCTTGAGGTGGTAGTGGCGAAAGTCGTGCCGGTTCGAGTCCGGCCTTCGGCACCAGTCAATTTTAATTGGATAATCGAAAACAATAGATTGCACCTCTGCCTAATTTAGTGGCGATGCTTTCCCTTTTTGTCTTATACTCACGCCATGATTGAACAATATTTTCCTGTCTTGATTTTTATCATCATAGGCGCTTTTTGTGGCTTAGTCCCTATTACCATTGGTCTCTGTTTAGGGCCTCGTCGCCCCAATTCTGCCAAAAATTCTCCTTATGAATGCGGGTTTCCGCCTTTTGAAAATGCCAGACGGCCGTTTGATGTCCGTTTCTATCTGATCGCGATTCTATTTATTATTTTTGATTTAGAGATAGTCTTTTTATTTCCTTTTGCAGTAGCGTTGAAGAAAATTGGGTGGCCTGGATTATGGGCGATGGGGATTTTTTTGGCGCTATTGGTGGTTGGGTTTATTTATGAGTGGCGGAAAGGGGCGTTGGAATGGGAATAGAAGGCATCTTAAAACAAGGCTTCGTCACAACCTCTGTCGATAAATTAGTCAATTGGGCGAGAACAGGTTCTTTATGGCCCATGACTTTTGGATTAGCTTGTTGTGCCGTTGAAATGATGCATGCAGGTGCGGCAAGATACGACTTAGATCGATTTGGGGTATTATTCAGACCGAGTCCACGGCAATCGGATGTGATGATTGTGGCGGGAACACTGTGCAATAAGATGGCGCAGCCCTTACGCAAGGTTTATGATCAAATGGCCGAACCCCGCTGGGTGATTTCTATGGGATCGTGTGCTAACGGTGGGGGGTATTATCATTATTCGTACTCTGTTGTGCGCGGATGCGATCGTATTGTGCCGGTCGATATTTATGTTCCAGGTTGCCCTCCGACAGCAGAAGCTTTGGTTTATGCGATTATTCAGCTTCAAAATAAAATAAAGCGAACCAATACGATTGCACGTTCCTCAAGGGCGGGTGAGGGTAAATGCAGCGTCTAGAAGAGTTGTATAAACAGATCTTTGAGCAGATTGGCGATAAAATTTCGGCAAACCAGATTGCTTTTCAAGAATTAACACTCGAGCTTGCACCCGAACATCTTTTAGAAGTCTGTCTTTTTTTAAAAGAGACGTCTTTGTTAAAATTTGAGATGTTAATGGATGTCTGTGGCGTTGATTATTTAGATTATGGCGTTTCAGAATGGACAACCTTTGAATCGACCAAAACAGGTTTTTCGCGGGGTGTTGAAAGGCGAGATGGAGAGAGGGAGAGTTTAAACGGCGCAAATATGATTTCGAATAAACCGCGTTTTGCCGTTGTCTACCATTTATTGTCCATCACGCATAATCATCGTATTCGACTAAAAGTTTTTGCGAATGGTGAACCTCCTATGGTTCCATCGGTTGTTAATATTTGGAATTCCGCTAATTGGTTTGAGCGCGAGGCTTTTGATTTATTTGGGATACACTTTGAGGGACATCCGGATTTACGTCGAATTTTAACGGATTATGGATTTATCGGACACCCTTTTAGAAAAGATTTTCCGTTAATTGGCAATGTAGAAATGCGATATTCTGCAAGCGAACAGCGTGTAGTTTATGAACCCGTGAGTATTCAAGCGCGGACATTAGTTCCCAAAACCATTCGCAACCCTCGCCCCAACATCCCCCCCAACCCCCCTGTGAAGGGGGGAGCTAATAAAGAGGGAGGAATAAAGTAAATGTCGGAAATACAAAACTATACGATTAATTTTGGTCCACAGCATCCCGCGGCGCATGGTGTTTTGCGTTTGGTTTTAGAAATGGACGGAGAAGTGATAGAGCGTGCGGATCCACACATTGGATTGCTACACCGTGCAACCGAAAAACTCGCAGAAAGCAAGCCTTATAATCAAACCATTGGTTATATGGATAGACTCGATTATGTTTCGATGATGTGTAACGAACATGGTTACGTACTTGCAATTGAAAAATTATTGGGTGTTAAGGCACCTATTCGTGCGCAATATATCCGGGTGATGTTCGATGAGATTACCCGTGCTCTAAACCATCTATTATGGTTAGCTGGGCACGCTTTAGATATTGGCGCCATGACCATGTTTTTATATTGTTTTAGAGAGCGTGAAGATCTCTTAGATTGTTACGAGGCAGTATCGGGTGCCAGAATGCATGCGACATATTATAGACCGGGTGGTGTATACCGAGATTTGCCGAATTTGATGCCAAAATATAAACCTTCGCGTTGGCACACTAAAAAAGAAACCGAGGTAATTAACCGTAATCGCGAAGGGTCTTTATTAGATTTTATTTGGGATTTTACCAATCGTTTTCCGGGACGCATTGACGAATACGAAACCTTACTTACCGACAATCGAATTTGGAAGCAAAGAACCGTTGGTATTGGGGTGGTTACAAAAGAACGTGCTTTGCAACTCGGTTTTTCAGGACCCATGTTACGTGCTTCGGGTGTGGCTTGGGATTTACGAAAAAAACAGCCCTATGCGGCGTACGATCAAGTCGATTTTGACATTCCTGTTGGCATAACGGGTAGAGGGGATTGCTACGATCGTTATTTAGTGCGTGTTGCAGAAATGCGACAATCGAATCGTATTATTCGACAATGCGTTGAATGGTTACGGCAAAACCCGGGCCCTGTGATGTTAGACAATCATAAAATAACACCGCCTTCTAGAGTGGCTATGAAAGAGGGTATGGAATCTTTAATTCATCATTTTAAATTATTTTCAGAAGGGTATTCATTACCTCAAGGTGAAGCTTATGCGGCGGTAGAGCATCCTAAAGGTGAATTTGGTGTTTATTTGGTGTCCGATGGAGCGAATAAACCCTATCGTATTAAAATTCGTACTGCAGGGTTTGCACATTTAGCGGCTTTAGATGAAATGGCACGTGGACATATGTTGGCAGATACGGTTGCCATTATTGGCTCTCAAGATTTGGTGTTTGGGGAGATTGATCGGTGACGATGGCACTTTCACTCTTAAGCTACAAGACAAAAAAAAACATTGATCAATGGTTAACGAAATATCCATCGAATCAACGCCAATCCGTTGTGCTTTACGCTTTAAAAATTGTCCAGGCAGAAAATAAGGGTTGGTTAACAGAAAGCTTAATGGATGCAGTTGCGGCTTATTTAGGAATGCCCAAAATTGCCGTGTATGAAGTTGCGACTTTTTATAATTTATTTGAGTTAAAGCCCGTTGGAAAACATAAAATTTCTGTTTGCACCAATATTTCTTGTATGCTCTGCGATTCCGAGGGGATTGTTCAATATCTCAAGAAGCGCCTAGGGGTTAAGATGGGAGAAACAACACCTGATGGGCAATTTACCTTAAAAGAAGTGGAATGCTTAGCCGCTTGTGGTGGTGCGCCTGCTGTGCAAATAGATGGTGTTTATCATGAAAAAGTTACACCTGAAAAATTAGAGGCTATTTTGAGCGAATTGTCGGAGTTGCGTGATGACTAACGAAGTTTGTTTTAGAACACGTCATTTATCCGAACCGTGGAGTTTGAAATCCTATGAAAGTGTTGGTGGGTATACGGTATGGCGCAAAATCCTAAAAGAAAAGATAAAACCAGAAAGTATTCTTGATGAATTAAAGTTGTCGGCATTGCGAGGCAGAGGGGGCGCTGGGTTTCCGACCGGTTTAAAATTGAGTTTTATGCCACGTAACGCAGTTGGACAAAAATATATTGTTTGTAATTCGGATGAAGGGGAGCCGGGTACGTTTAAAGATCGTGATATCTTACTGTTTAATCCACATCAAGTATTAGAAGGCATGATGATAGCCGGATATGTGACGGGTGCAACGGTTGGGTATCATTACATCCGTGGTGAATTTGAAGTGCCTTTTGAGCGTGCTGAAAATGCGTTAAAGGAAGCAAGAGAATTGGATTTGTTGGGACAGAATATTTTGGGGTCCGGTGTTGATTTCGAGTGTCATTCGGTGTTGGGTGCGGGTGCTTATATTTGTGGTGAAGAAACGGCATTAATGGATTCTATTGAAGGCAAAAAAGGTTTTCCGCGATTTAAGCCGCCTTTTCCCGCGAATCATGGTATTTATGGATGTCCTACCAATATTAACAATACCGAGACACTCGCCTCTATACCCGTTATTTTACAGCACGGCGGAAAATGGTTTTTAGAATTAGGTAAGCCAAACAATGGTGGTTGCAAAGTTTTTAGTGTGTCGGGTCATGTGAATAATCCCGGTAATTATGAAGTACCTTTGGGAATACCGTTTTCAGAATTATTGACAATGGCAGGTGGATTACGAGAAGGACGTCAATTAAAAGCCGTTATTCCAGGCGGTTCTTCGGCACCCGTGTTACCTGCATCAATTATGTGTGATTTAACGATGGATTACGATGCCATTAGCAAAGCCGGTTCAATGTTGGGTTCGGGTGCGGTTATTGTGATAGACGACTCAGCTTGTATGCTTAAAATTCTTGCTCGCATCGCACATTTTTATTTTGAAGAATCGTGTGGTCAGTGTTCACCATGTAGAGAAGGTACAGGCTGGATGTCGCGCATTATTCATAGAATAGCATCGGGGAAAGGAAAACCTGAAGATATCGATACATTATTGGGTATTGCAGGCGGAATTGCGGGTAGAACCATCTGTGCTCTTGGGGATGCTGCAGCATTGCCTGTCCAAAGTTTCTTGAAATATTTTCGCGAGGAATTTGTGAATGCCATTTATAGAAATTGATGGAAAAAAAGTTGA
>DAORSV010000001.1:0-57151 GCA_035443705.1 Gammaproteobacteria bacterium | reverse complement strand
AAACGGGTTGTTAAAGATAAAAACCTTGGCCCCTTAATCAGCACAGATATGACACGTTGTATTCAATGTACCCGGTGTGTGCGTTTTGGTACAGAGATTGCGGGCTTGCGTGAATTAGGCGCCTTGAACAAGGGTGAATGCCTGGAAATCGGTACGTATATTGAAAAAAGCGTGGTTTCTGAGGTATCGGGGAATATTATAGATTTATGCCCAGTGGGCGCTTTAACTTCCAAGCCTTATCGTTTTACAGCACGTGGTTGGGAGTTAAAGCAAACGGCGAGTGTTTCTCCTCATGATTGTATTGGATCTAATCTTTTTATTCATACCCGACAAAATCGCGTGATGCGTGTTGTGCCTAAAGAAAATGAATTAATCAATGAAGTGTGGATTTCCGATAGAGATCGTTATAGCTATGAAGGATTGTATCATACAGAACGCTTAACACAACCTAAATTAAAGCGAGACGGTAAATGGTACACGGTTTCTTGGGAGGAAGCACTGACATATACAGCGAAGCGACTGCAAGAGATTAAAGAATCAGCGAGTGCAAAAAATATCGGCGCTCTCACATCACCCAATGCGACCTTGGAAGAAGCCTATTTATTGCAAAAATTGATGCGTGGATTGGGGTCTCACAATATTGATCATCGTTTACGTCAAAGTGATTTTAACGATACAGCGCAAGCAATGGCGCCATTATTCCCTAACATGGGTATCAGTTTATCAGAAATTGATCAGCAATCAGTTGTTTTATTGATTGGTTCGGCTGTGCGTCAGGAGCAACCTATACTAGGTTTAAAACTCCGTAAAATGCGTTTAAATGGCGGAAAAATTTTAGTGGTTAATCCCATTGATTTTACGTTTAATTTTGAGGTGATAGAAAAGTCAATCTTGCCCGATAATGATTTGGTTTTAGGGGTTGCCCGTATTGCAAAAGCTATATTGAACATCCAGAAAAAAGCGGGTATTCAGATCTCAAAAAGCGACAGTACTGAAGAAGCGTTGTTATGGCTTCAATCTGTAGAACCTTTGCCCGCTGATATCAACATGGCGCAATATTTAATCGGCGATCAAGTTCCCCCCTTTGAAAAAGAGGGGGTAGGGGGGATTTTACCCCCAAAACTCATTTTAATGGGTGCTTTAGCCATTAATCATCCTGGTTATTCTGAGCTTGTTCTGCTCTCAAATCTCATCGCACAATTAACACATTCAAAAGTAGGTGTTTTAAGTGAGGGTGCTAATGCCGCAGGTGCATGGTTGGCAGGATGCGTACCCCATCGTTTACCGGGTGGTGAAACAATCAAGAGCGAAATCGGATTGAATGCAGCACAAATGTGGGATAAAAAATTAAAAGCCTACTTGCTTTTAAATATCGAGCCCGATTTTGATTGCTTTAATGGTTCTAAAGCGAGTCAAGCATTAGCCTCCGCAGATTGTGTGGTGGCTATAACGCCATTCGAAAGCCTAGCGTTATTAGAAGTTGCCGATCTTTTGTTGCCGATGGCACCCTTTAGCGAAACCGCGGGTACATTTGTAAATTGCGAAGGAAAATGGCAATCTTTTAAGGCGGCTACCTTGCCGATGAATGATAGTCGACCGGCTTGGAAAATCTTAAGAGTACTAGGCAACTTATTGGATTTAGAAGATTTCAAATATGAAAGTGCAGAGGAGATTGCAGCGTTAGTAAAAGCAATAACGACTGATAAGAATCCCAATGCGCCTTTAGATTTGGCAAAAGCATTTTCAAGCATAAAGCCATTCGTGTCGCGCGATATGCACAATACCCTGACATCGATATCGCCGGTTGGTCTTTATGCGACGGATGGATTAGTTCGACGGGCAAAATCATTGCAAGAGACTTTGCGTTTAAAAGTAGAGATGGAAGATGCTTGATCAATTTTTAACCTTGGGTTGGATCTTACTCAAGATATTCGCCATTGTATTGTCGCTGATGTTAGTTGCAGCTTATTTATCACTAGCAGAGCGTCGATTTATAGGGTTTATGCAAGATCGCATAGGACCTAATCGCGTCGGTTTTTACGGATTGTTGCAGCCTATTGCCGATGGTGTAAAATTACTCTTTAAAGAAATTATTTTGCCCACTCGTTCGAATCATTATCTTTTTATGGTTGCACCGATATTAGCAATTGGTCCCGCCTTCGCAGCATGGGCAGTTATTCCGTTTGATCAGGGATTTGTATTAGCCAATATTAATGTCGGATTATTATATTTATTGGCTATGACGTCTTTGGCAGTATATGGCATTGTTATTGCAGGATGGGCCTCTAATTCTAAATATGCGTTTTTAGGCGCTCTGCGATCGGCAGCTCAAATTATCTCTTATGAAATCCCCATGGGGTTTGCATTGGTGGGTGTTTTAATCGCTGCGGGTAGCATGAATTTATCGGATATCGTGCTTGCGCAGCGTGGCGGGATTCTCTGTTGGTATTGGTTACCGCTATTGCCATTATGTGTCATCTATTGGATTTCTGCTGTTGCGGAGACCAATCGCTTGCCCTTTGATGTGGCAGAAGGCGAATCAGAAATTGTTGCAGGCTTTCATGTGGAATATTCAGGTATTGCTTTTTCCATTTTTTTCTTAACAGAATATGCCAACATGACATTGGTGTCGGCATTGGTTACTTTACTCTTTTTTGGTGGATGGCTATCGCCATTTGAGGGAATACCGCTGCTTGCAGCATGGTTTTTTTGGGTTCCGGGTATTGTTTGGCTAATGTTAAAAGTGAGTTTCTTTTTGTTTTCGTTTTTGTGGTTAAGAGCAACGTTTCCACGATATCGTTATGATCAAATTATGCGATTAGGGTGGAAAATTTTTATACCTATTACATTGATTTGGATAGTCGTTGTAACAATAATGGTAAAAGCGAACGTTAAACCATGGTTTTGATAGAGGATAGATCTTGAAAATAGCAAAACGCCTCAAACAATATTTAAAAAGCTTGTTACTGTGGGAATTGCTATTGGGTTTAAAATTAACAGGTAGGCATTTTTTTGCAACCAAAGTAACCATACAGTATCCCGAAGAGACTACGCCCTATTCTCCTCGTTTTAGAGGGATCCATGCCCTACGTCGCTATGCGAATGGCGAAGAGCGGTGCATTGCCTGTAAACTGTGCGAAGCCGTTTGTCCTGCATTAGCCATTACCATTGAGGCAGCACCCAGAAGTGATGGTTCTAGACGTACAACTTTATACGAAATCGATTTATTTAAGTGCGTGTATTGTGGTTTTTGTGAAGAATCCTGCCCAGTGGATGCTATTGTAGAGACGGGAATTTCAAATTATCATTTTGAAAACCGTGGAGAGAATATTTTGACCAAAGAGAAATTGTTGGCCATTGGTGATCGTTACGAATCAGAAATAGCAGCAGGTAGGGTACAAGATGCAGAATATCGATAAAATTCAACCTCTGATATTTTATGCATTTTCCACACTTGCGATTTTTGCCGCCAGTATGGTGGTTATTTCTAAAAATCCGGTACGAGCGGTACTCTTTTTAGTATTGACTTTTTTTGCGACAGCCGGTCTTTGGATGTTATTAGAAGCGGAGTTTTTAGCAGTAACCTTGGTGTTAGTATACGTAGGTGCTGTTATGGTACTGTTCTTGTTTGTGGTGATGATGCTGGATGTGGAATTAACGCCTGTTCGTGAAGGTTTTGCTCGATTTTTGCCACTGGGACTTTCTGTTGCGGCCATCGTGGTGATTGGGTTGGTTTTTGCTGTGGGTGCAAAACAATTTGGTATAGATATGGTGCCTGCACCAGCGGCACATGGCGCAAATTATAGTAATATTGAGCAGTTAGGGATACTGTTGTATACGCGCTTTCTGTACCCATTTGAATTGGCGGGTGTTTTACTTTTAGTCGCTATTATTGCAGCAATTAGTTTAACCTTTAGAGGAAGACGAGGTACGATTGCGCCCAATCCAGCAGGTCAGCTGAAAGTACGAAAAGAAGACAGAGTAACGCTGGTGGAGGGGGTGGGTATATGATTGCATTATCAGATTATCTGATCGTCAGTGCTATTCTATTTGGTATTGGTGTGGCTGGACTTTTTATTAATCGAAAAAACGTTATTATTTTATTGCTGTGCATTGAATTGATATTGCTGTCTGTGAGCACCAATTTTATTGCGTTTTCACATTTTTTAAATGACATGATGGGCCAGGTTTTTGTTTTCTTTATTTTAACCGTTGCTGCAGCAGAATCAGCCATAGGGCTTGCGATTTTGGTCGTCATGTTTAGACAGAAAAAGACGATCGATGTTGAAGAAATGAATACTTTAAAAGGGTAACTCAGGAAAAAGGCTAATATGGAAACGATAAAAGGGCTTAGTTTAGCTGTTGTACTGTTTCCCTTGGGAGCCGCACTTATTGCTGGCTTATTGGGACGACAGATTGGCGTTAAAGGGGCACATTCGGTTACTATTTTTGCTGTAACTGTGTCTTTTATCCTATCGCTTTATCTTTTATATGTTTTATATAGCGGACAGAGCACTTCATTTAATTTTAAGTTATATACCTGGGGTCGAAGTGCACATACAGATTTTCAAGTTGGATTTTTAATTGATCGGCTGACAGTTTTAATGATGTCTGTCGTGACCTTTGTCGCTTGGGTTGTGCATATTTATACAGTTGGCTATATGCATCAAGATCCGGGTTACCAGCGATTTTTTTGTTATATCTCACTTTTTACCTTTGGCATGTTAACACTTGTGATGAGCAATAATTTTTTACAATTATTTTTCGGATGGGAAATGGTTGGCTTAATGTCGTATTTGCTCATTGGATTCTGGTTTAATAAAAAAACGGCTGTTGCTGCGAATTTAAAAGCGTTTATTGTTAATCGTATTGGTGATTTTGGGTTTATATTGGGTATTGCTGCCGTATTCTATTGTTTTGGAACATTAGATTACGCAATTGTTTTTGAACAAGTTTCTAATATTGTGTCGATGAAGCAAGCATTCGCATTTTCAGCGGACATAACGCTGCCTGCCATAACATTTATCTGTCTTGCCTTGTTTATGGGCGCTATGGGTAAATCTGCGCAAATACCCTTACATGTGTGGTTGCCCGATTCTATGGAAGGCCCAACCCCGATTTCTGCCTTGATCCATGCTGCGACCATGGTAACAGCTGGAGTCTTTATGATAGCGCGATTGTCGCCATTATTTGAATATTCCGATGTAGCCTTAAATTTTATATTAGTGATTGGATCTTTGACCTGTCTCTTAATGGGTTTAGTGGGTATTGTCGAGAACGATATTAAACGGATTATCGCATACTCTACTTTGTCTCAGTTAGGGTACATGATGACGGCAATGGGCGTTTCGGCTTATCCCATTGGGATATTCCACTTAAGCACACATGCATTCTTTAAAGCGTTATTATTTCTCGGAGCCGGTTCTGTTATTCTTGCTTTGCATCACGAGCAAGATATTTGGAAAATGGGTGGTTTGAGACGAAAAATGCCGATTACCTATACAACCATGTTGGTAGGTAGCCTGGCCTTGGTTGGTTTTCCGTTATTTTCAGGATTTTATTCTAAAGACTTAATTATTGAAGCGGTAAAATTATCTCATTTACCAGCAGCAGGGTTTGCTTATTATATTGTTTTGGGTAGTGTTTTTATTACAGCACTGTATACCTTTAGATTATTTTTTGTCGTATTTCATACGCAATCGCGTCGAGATAAAGAAAGGGCTCATCATACACAGGAATCTCCTGCTATTATTTGGGTTCCCTTAGTATTATTAGCCATTCCTTCTTTTATTGCAGGTGCATTTTTAGTAGAGCCTTTGTTTCAAAATTTCTTTCAAGGTGCGATTGTTATGCACAAACTGCACGATGGATTTGCGGTGTTGGATAGAGAATTTAACGCGATGGGTGGTGGTGTGATAGGCATGACATCGCATGGTCTTCGTTCGCTGCCTTTTTGCTTAGGTCTTGCCGGGATCTTTACGGCTTGGTTTTGTTATATTGCATGTCCTAGAATGGCCGAAATCATTCAGAAGCGGTTAAGGTTTTTGTATCGCATACTAAAAGCACAATATGGTTTTAATTTGTTTAATCAATGGGTGCTAGCTCGCGGTACGCGTGGCATAGGTGGTTTGTTTTGGCGTTTTGGGGATGTGTGGTTAATTGATGGTCTGGGTGTTAATGGGTTGGCGCGTTCTATAGGTCGGTTCTCACAAACCTTGCGTCGCATTCAAACAGGTTATTTATACCATTACGCGTTTGTGATGATTTTGGGTTTTTTATGTTTAGTCGTTATCGTAATGGGGGTCTGATCCCTTTGATGCAGAGGCAAGATAAATCATGACTTTTCCGTTATTAAGTGTGTTAATTTGGATGCCCATTGTTGGTGGAATTTTGTGCTTTTTATTTAAGCCTGAACAGCATCGGCAGGTTCGTGTATTAGCAATGCTGATTGCCTTAGTATGTTTGGGACTTTGTGTGCCTTTAATGAAGGGCTTTACACCCAATACTTTCGACATGCAATGGCAAGAACATTTGTCTTGGCTACCCGCTTTGAATATTTTTTACACTTTGGGCATAGATGGATTTTCAGCGCCGTTGATTGTGTTAACGTGTTTTATGAGTGTCTTGGTTATATTAGCAAGTTATAGATCTGTTTTGAAAGAAGCAACTGCAGGGTATTTGGCAGCATTTTTGATTATGCAAGGGTTAATGTGCGGGGTTTTTGCGGCACTGGATGCGATTTTATTTTATGTGTTTTGGGAAGCCATGTTAGTACCTATGTTTTTAATTATTGGTCTTTGGGGTGGTAAAAATCGTATTTATGCAACAGTTAAATTTTTCTTATACACTTTCTTGGGATCTGTATTATTGCTTGTTTCTATTATTTATCTTCAGTTTATTGCTAAGAGTAGCAGCGGGATCGATCCAAGTACCGTTTTTAATATTTTAACTTTTCATCAATTACCCTTAAATTTTGAGATGCAAAAATGGTTATTTTTTGGGTTTTTAATTGCATTTGCTGTTAAAGTCCCGATGTGGCCAGTACATACGTGGTTGCCAGATGCACACGTAGAGGCACCAACGGGTGGCTCTGTAATATTGGCGGCCATCTTATTAAAAATGGGCGGGTACGGCATGCTCAGGTTTCTTTTACCTATCGCACCCGATGCTTGTCATGCATTTGCGAATGGCATGATTACTTTGTCGTTAATTGCGATTGTCTACGTTGCCTTTGTTGCATTAGTGCAACAAGACATGAAAAAATTAATTGCCTATTCGTCTATTTCGCACATGGGGTTTGTAACGCTTGGATTTTTCCTGGTATTTTCGATTATTGCAAACACCAACGATACAGAGGCTTCTATTTTGGGCATAGAGGGTGCGGTGGTGCAGATGATCTCACATGGCTTTGTTTCTGCAGCACTCTTCTTGTGTGTGGGAGCACTATATGATCGATTACATTCACGACGCATTAAAGATTACGGCGGAGTTGCTAATACCATGCCCATTTTCGCTTCTTTCTTTGTTTTATTTGCGATGGCCAATGTGGGCTTGCCGGGCACTTCCGGATTTGTAGGGGAATTTTTAATTATCTTAAGTGCATTTAAGGCGCAAGTTTGGATTGCTGCTTTTGCCGCAACTATCCTCATTTTGGGGGCTTCTTATACTTTATGGATGACTAAACGTGTGGTATTTGGACCTGCAGAGCAACCTGGAGTGCTGTCTTTACAAGATTTGGATGCAACAGAAAAGGGTGGCTTTAGCTTGTTGGCCCTTGCCATTTTAGTGTTGGGGCTTTGGCCTGCGCCATTGCTGAATATTATTCATGCTTCTGCGGATCATCTTGTGTCGCAGATCTTACATTCAAAAATTTAAAAAAAGGAAGGGTGGGGTGATGCAGCTTTCAGAATTGACGAATGTACTGGCAGAAATATGGCTGCTTGCTATGAGTATTTTAATTTTATTAGTCGATTTGTTTATTTCTCGAGGGTCAAAAACAACTGTCTATTTTTTGACACAAGTTGCGTTAATTGGTGTTTTATTTTTTACAGCAAATTTGATAGGTGAGGCGCCAAAAACCTTATTTAACCAGATGTTCGTTGTCGATGATATTGCGAATGCATTGAAATTTAGCATTGCATTGGTTGGTTTTTTTGTATTTTTATATTCTAGACAATTTGTATTTGGAAGTCCTACCTACAAAAGTGAATATTTTGTGCTGTGTCTTTTTTCGATTTTTGGGATGATGGTTTTGATTTCTGCGCGCAGTTTTTTAACGCTCTATCTCGGTATTGAACTTTTCGCTTTGCCTTTGTATGCGTTGATCCCCATTCTTAAAAAGGACGGCATTGCGCCAGAAGCGGCCATGAAATATTTCGTTATGGGCGCTTTGGCATCGGGTTTGTTATTGTATGGCATCTCTTTGCTTTATGGCGTAACCGGCAGCTTTCAATTGCAGGAGATAGCGAGTGTGTTGGCAGAGCAAATGCAGCATCCTCATCCTGCTTTGCTATTTGGTTTAGTGTTTGTATTAGTGGGATTGGCTTTTAAGTTTGGAGCTGTGCCTTTTCATCTTTGGTTGCCTGATGTCTATCAGGGTGCGCCGTTGTCGGTTACGCTGTTTATTGGCACATTACCAAAATTGGCGGCTTTTGGATTTGCGATTCGATTATTAATAGATACGTTTATGTCATTGGCGCTTTATTGGCAGCCGATACTCGTGGTTATGTCGGTTTTGTCGTTAACAATAGGGAATGTGGTTGCGATTGCTCAAACGAATTTAAAACGCATGTTGGCGTATTCGACGATTGCACATGTTGGATTTTTATTTTTAGGACTTTTGGCAGGGCCAGCATCGGGATTTGCCGCAGCCTTAGATTACGTGATGATTTATGTGCTAATGGCCTTAGGTGCTTTTGGTATTATGACGGTTTTGAGTGCTCAGGGGTTTGAGGCAGAAAATATTGCCGATTTTCGTGGGTTAGGAGTTAGAAATCCTTGGCTAGCATTTTTGATGATGATGGTACTTTTTTCACTTGCGGGGATCCCGCCCTTTGCCGGCTTCTATGCAAAATTATTGGTGTTAAATGCGTTGGTGAATGCAGGGTATGTGTGGCTCGCAGTATTTGCCGTGCTGTTAACTGTTGTTGGTGCTTATTATTATTTACGCGTGATCCGGGTGATGTTTTTTGATGCGCCAGAAGGCAATAATTTTTTGCAACCTGTTTCTGTGTTGCCTCTTGTGGCCTTGTCGTTTAATGGTTTAGCCATTTTAGTCTTAGGGATCTTTCCTGCGCCCTTGTTCAACTTGTGTTTGTCTGTGTTACCCAAGCCACTATTTTAGTTGATAAGCTTATTCAGATATCTTGCACTAAAACGATAAATAAGTGATTTGGTGCAAGCTTTTATAATCAATAGACAAATGTGGTTAAACAAAGGAACGACAGGATCAAAGCCGTGGCGCCGAGCACGGGTGCGCCTGCAAAACCGTCGTAGCCAAATAGGCTATGGCGGCGACCACAAGTCTCATGGCTGATAATTCTGCTTGCAATCGCTGCTCTAAGTAGGTAGTATATCTACTAGTTGACGCGGGGTGGAGCAGTCTGGCAGCTCGTCGGGCTCATAACCCGAAGGTCGTAGGTTCAAATCCTGCCCCCGCTACCAGAATTAAAATGAATAAGAGGCCCCGTATGGGGCTTTTTATTGATTAAAGAGTTTGAAAGTGGGCTTAGAGCCCATTTTTTGTTTGTTGAAGTGGGATTATGAGACGACACGCGGCCTTAGAAAACCTGATTGCACCCATTGTGGGTAGTTTGGGGCTTACCTGGGTAGGTCTTCAGTACTTTCCGCAAGGAAAGCGATCGGTATTGCGATTGTTTATAGACAAGCCAGGTGGGCTTAGCGTGGAAGATTGCGGACGCGTTAGTCGGCAAGTGGATACGGTTCTCAGTGTAGAGAAACCGATTACAGGCGAGTACACCTTGGAAGTGTCTTCACCAGGCTTGGATCGATTGTTGTTTTCACTGGAACAGTGTCATGAGCAGATTGGCAAAATAGTATCCGTTCAGTTGGTCGCACCAAAGGCAGGCGCGCGAAATTTTAAGGGCAGGTTAGAACGTGTGGAAGGATCTTTGATTTCTCTTCTAACGGAGTCGGGAGACTTAAGCTTTTCCTTTGATGAGATGAGTGAAATGCGATTGGTGCCAGTGTGGTCCGTGTGATAGGGCAGACGATAGACAGTGTGAGGCTTTTATATGAGCAAAGAGATTCCGCTAAAATTGGTTGTAGAAACCCTTTCTAATGAAAAGGGAGTTTCTGAAGAGATAATATTTCAGGCGATTGAGGCTGCATTGGTTTCTGCGACCAAAAAAAAGGAAGGCGTAGACTCGGATGTACGCGTTAGCATCAATCGTAAAACGGGTCAATATGACACCTTTCGTGTTTGGACAGTCGTCGACGAGCCTAACACGGAACAGCCCGAGATAGAATTCCCCTTGCGAGAAATGCCGCTTTCAGAAGCCTTAAAACATTCTAAGACAGCTAAAGCGGGCGATGTCATCGAATTCCTTATTGAATCCGTGGAATTTGGACGTATCGCAGCGCAAGCCGCTAAACAAGTTATTTTGAAAAAAGTGCGTGAAGCAGAACACGAAAATGTTGCAGATGAATTTCGTAAAAAAATTGGTGAGATTGTCATCGGTGTTGTTAAAAAGACGAGCCGAGAAGCCATTATTTTGGAGTTGGGTGGCAATGCGAAATTAGGTGCCAACGTAGAAGCCTTTTTATCCAAAGAGCATATGTTACCTCGAGAAGCCGTTCGGCCAGGTGATAGATTGCGCGTTTATTTAGTCGATGTTGTGACAGAAGCACGTGGCCCGCAATTAATCTTAAGTCGTACCTGTAATGAGATGCTGATAGAGCTCTTCAAGCTCGAAGTACCGGAAGTTGGAGAAGGTATTATCGAAATTAAAAGCGCTGCACGTGATCCGGGTATTCGTGCGAAGATTGCCGTTAAAACCAATGATGGGCGTATTGATCCTGTTGGTGCTTGTGTCGGGATGCGTGGTGCACGTGTGCAGGCTGTCTCAAATGAATTGGGCGGTGAGCGCGTTGATATTGTGTTATGGGACGACAGTCCTGCGCAGTTTGTTATGAATGCAATGGCACCCGCTGAAATTGTTTCTATTGTTGTAGACGAAGACGCGCAATCGATGGATGTGGCTGTTACAGAGGATCATTTATCGCAAGCAATTGGACGCAGTGGACAAAATGTGCGATTGGCGAGCCAGCTTACCGGTTGGACATTAAATGTGATTACCGACAAAGAAGCCAAAGAGAGAACAACCGCGGATCAAGAGCGGTTAGTCAATGTTTTTACGGAACATCTACATGTTGAAAATGATGTTGCAGAAGTATTAATTGAAGAAGGATTTACGAGTCTCGAAGAGATTGCGTATGTGCCTATACAAGAATTATTAGGGGTGGAAGGCTTTGATGAAGAGATTGTTAACGAGTTGCGTACTCGTGCAAAGCAAGCGTTGTTAACGCAAGCGGTACCGGCGGAAGAAAAGTTAATTGAAAAAACACCCGCCGAAGATTTGCTTTCACTTCCCGGTATGGACAAGGAATTAGCTTTTGTTTTAGCAAACCGTGGGATAATGACACGTGATGATTTAGCAGAACTCGCGGTAGACGATCTGGCCGATGTGCCAGATTTGGATAAATCTAAAGCTGCTGAGCTCATTATGGCAGCACGCGCACATTGGTTTGTATGATTGGAGGGTAGGTCCATGGGACCAGGCGAAACAGTTGATCAAGAGGCTGACAAACCTAAAAGAATTACTTTAAAACGTCAGAGTTCGGAAGTAATTACCGTACAGCGATCGGGTCGCAAGGGTACCGTTAGTGTTGTACATAAAAGACGTCATGTCTATGTTAAAAAAGATGCAAGTGCGGAAACAGAAGAAGTTTCTTTACAACAACAAGAGACTTTGAATATCGCCTCGGAGAGTGCTGCACCCCCAGAAGAATTATCGGAAAAAATAGTTTCTGAGACGCCTGAAGCGCTTGTGGCTGAAAGCGACGTTGCATCAGGCATTTCAGCTGACATATCTGCTGACGCCTCTCTTGCTTCACCTCCAGAGCTTGTTAACGCGCAGAGTGTAAGCGAAGGGCATGGGGTGCCTAAAAAAGGCCGCAGTGCAAAAGAGTTATTGAGTGATGAAGAGAAAAAACGTACGCGTTCTAAATCTAAAATTCGCAGTGAACCCGAAGAGTGGCATAAGGGAAATATCGTCAAAGTATTAGAAGAGATCGTAACAGAAGAAGTGGACGAAATAGAGGGAGAACCTGTCGTCGAACGTCCTGTCTGGCGTAAAACTAAATTGAATAAAAATGCAGCTGCCAGAGGCAGTAAGCGAGAGTTGAGGGGCATTGTTGAAGAAATTCAAAAGAAACATAGCTTCGAAAAACCGGTAGGTCCTATCGTTCGCGCCGTGTTAATTCCCGAAACTGTTACGGTTGCGGAATTGGCGCAAAAAATGTCTGCAAAGGCAGGCGATCTCATCAAAACATTAATGAAATTAGGAACGATTGCCACAATTAATCAACCTATTGATCAAGATACGGCTGTTATTGTGGTTGAAGAAATGGGACATACTGCCAAGCGCGTGAATGATATTACGGTTGAAGAATCTTTGCAGGTTACAGAGTCTCGGGAATTAATGCCGCGTGCGGCTATTGTAACGGTGATGGGACATGTTGATCACGGCAAAACATCGCTGTTAGATTATATTCGTACCACTAAAGTAGCGGCTAAAGAAGCAGGCGGTATTACGCAGCATATTGGCGCGTATCATGTGAGAACTAAACGCGGTGACATTACCTTTTTAGATACCCCAGGCCATGCTGCCTTTACCGCAATGCGTGCGCGAGGCGTGCAATGTACCGATATCGTGGTGCTCGTTGTTGCTGCAGACGATGGTGTGATGCCACAAACGATTGAAGCAATTCAACATGCAAAAGCAGCAAGTGTTCCTATCGTTGTTGCGATTAATAAAATTGATAAAAAAGATGCCGATCTCGATCGTATTCAAAATGAATTAGTGACGCATGGCTTGGTTCCAGAAACCTGGGGCGGTGATGTGATGATTATTCCGGTTTCTGCTAAAGAAGGAACTGGCGTTGATGCGTTATTAGAAGCTCTGGGTTTACAAGCCGAAATGCTGGAATTAAAAGCGCCGGTTGCAGGCAAGGCAACGGGTGTTGTCTTAGAAGCGCGTTTAGATAAGGGTCGAGGTCCTATTGCCTCTCTGCTCGTACAAAGCGGTACTTTAAAACAAGGCGATATATTGCTAGCAGGATCAGAATATGGTCGAATTCGTGCGATCACAAATGAATTAGGCGAGCAAATTACCACTATTGGTCCTGCAATGCCTATTGAGGTATTAGGTTTGTCGGGTACGCCACAGGCGGGCGATATATTTATGGTTGTTGTCGATGAACGTAAAGCGAAAGAAGTCGCGACGTTTAGACAAATTAAACAGCGTGAAGCGCGTATGTTAAGACAACAAGCCACTAAACTAGAAGGCTTTTTCGATCGCATGAAACAAGGCGAATCGAAAATCTTAAATATCGTATTAAAATCCGATGTTCATGGTTCAGCCGAAGCTTTAATGGAAGCCTTAGAAGGGTTGTCCACGGATGAAGTTAAAATTAAAATCGTTGCTTCGGGTGTTGGTGGTATTAATGAATCGGACGTCTCTTTAGCCATGGCATCCAAAGCAGTGCTTATCGGATTTAACGTGCGTGCCGATGTTTCTGCGCGAAGGTTGATGGAAAAAGAAGGTGTCGATGTATATTATAGCGGTATTATTTATGATGTCGTTGATAATATTAAACGTGCAATTAATGGGTTGCTAGGTCCACAGTTTAAAGAAAATATTCTGGGACTGGCTTCCGTTCGAAGCGTTTTTCGTTCTGCAAAACTGGGTGCTGTTGCGGGTTGTATGGTTATTGAGGGTGTGGTTAAACGTGGGTGTCCGATCCGTGTTTTAAGAAATAACATTGTGATTTATCAAGGTGAGCTTGAGTCTTTACGCCGTTTTAAAGAGGATGTTTCTGAGGTTCGAAATGGCACGGAATGTGGTATTGGGGTTAAAAATTATAATGATGTTAAAGAAGGCGATAATATTGAAGTCTTTGAAACAGTCGTTGTTGCAAGGACGACTGTTTAATGCCTAAAAATTTTAGCCGATCTCAACGTGTTGCAGATGCGGTGCATCAATGCTTGGCGCGTGTGATTCGCGGAGAATTTAAAGATCCGCGCGTGGGGATGATTACCGTATTAAATGTCGAAATGACGCCCGATCTAAAGCATGCCAAGATTTATGTGTCGGTTTTGGAAGAAGATAAAGTCTCCGAAACAATCAAGGTTTTAAATAAAGCCACGGGATTTTTTAGAGCACAAATCGCCAATAACATTCAACTTCGCGTCGTTCCAAATCCTCGTTTTATTTTTGATGATTCGGTGATTCGCGGAAATCGCATTGCGCAAATTTTGGAGTCTGTTGCCAGTGTTTCGTAATGTAAATCGGCGAGAAGTTCAGGGTATTTTGTTGTTAGATAAACCCAAAGGGATCTCCTCTAACGCTGCATTACAAATAGTAAAACGCTTGTTTAAAGCGAAAAAAGCGGGTCATACGGGTAGTTTAGATCCCGTTGCCAGTGGTCTTTTACCGATTTGTTTCGGAGAAGCCACAAAATTTTCGCAGTTTCTATTAGAAGCAGATAAACATTACCAAACGACCGCAGTATTGGGTATACGAACCGATACGGGGGATATAGAAGGTAATGTTGTTAGCGAACGTCCTGTTCCAGATTTAAATAGCGTCGATATTGAAACCATTTTGGATCGTTTTAGAGGCCGTATTTCGCAGATTCCTTCGATGTTTTCGGCCATTAAACATCAAGGTCAACCTTTATATAAACTGGCGCGTCAAGGAATCGTGATTGAGAGAGAAGCACGCGAACTCACGATTAAGGAGCTTAAAGTTTTAGAACTCAAAAATAATACGATGCGTTTAGAGATACGTGCGACTAAAGGGACGTACGTAAGAACGCTTGTAGAAGATATCGGTGAGGCATTGGGCTGTGGTGCACATGTGGTGGAATTAAGGCGATTAGGATCAGGTCCTTATACGGCGGAACAGATGCTTTCTTTTGAAATCTTGGAACATATTTTAGAGCAAGAAGGTATTGAAAAGTTAGAAAGTTATCTATTACCTGTCGATACTTCTGTTGCTTTTATGCCTGATCTACGCGTTTCTGAGGCGACAAGTTATTATCTACGACAAGGTCAACCTGTCCAGATCCCCTATGCTCCAACATCTGGTTGGGTACGCTTTAGCTCTCAGAATGGTCGATTTTTAGGCGTTGGGGAGATATTGGAAGACGGGCGAGTGGCGCCTCGACGCCTAACTCAAGAAATGGTTTCTTTATAGGGGAAGATCAGGTAAACTGAACCCCATTTGAAGCTCAATATTAGGAGAAAATTGAATGTCAACAACCAGCAACGCAAAGAGCGCGATTATTGAAAAATTTCGACGTGCAACAGCAGATACCGGATCCCCTGAGGTTCAGATTGCTTTGTTAAGCACCCGTATTACAGAATTAACGGAACATCTTAAAATTCATAAAAAAGACTTTCATTCTCGCCGTGGGCTTATTGCAATGGTTAATCGGCGTCGTAAGTTAATGGCTTACTTGAAGAGCGAAAATCTGCCGCGCTATACTAAAATTGTTCAAGATTTAAGTCTTCGAGGTTAATTACTCCACATGCCTCCTCAACTCCCTCTGTGAAGGGGGCATTTGCTAAGGTGGAGTGAGGGCTTTATTCAATATTCTCATAAGGATTAAACGTGACCGTCATTAAAAAAACCATTCCATTTGGTGATCATCAATTAACAATAGAGACCGGTGTCATTGCGCGTCAAGCAACCGCTTCGGTAGTGGTGAGTCTAGACGACACAACCGTGTTGGTGACGGTTGTTGGTTTGCGGGAACCTAAGGTAGGGCAAAGTGGTTTTCCGCTTCGCGTTGATTATCAGGAACGCGCGTATGCGGCTGGAAAAATTCCTGGCGGTTTTTTTAAACGTGAAGGACGACCCAGCGAGCGCGAAACTTTGATTTCCCGCTTAATCGATCGACCCATTCGTCCGCTATTTCCAAAAGGTTTTTGGAACGAAGTTCAAATTGTGGCGACCGTTATTTCCTTAAATCCAGAAATTGACTCCGATATTCCCGCTATGATTGGCGCTTCTGCAGCATTAGCGCTTTCTGGTTTACCCTTTAATGGCCCTATGGGTGCTGCTCGGGTTGCCTATGTAGACGGTCAATATCTTTTAAATCCCACCCAAACCCAACTGGGATCTTCTGAATTGGAATTAGTTGTGGCGGGCACTTCACATTCCGTGTTGATGGTCGAATCTGAAGCACATGAATTAACAGAGTCTGTTATGTTAGGCGCTGTGATGTTTGGTCATAAACAATTTCAGCCGGTCATTGAATTAATTAAATCGTTGGTAACAGATGCTGGTAAGCCCGCATGGGATTGGAAACCTGCTGTTGAAAATATTGAATTAGCCAATGAAATTAAAGCAGCTTCTGTAACAGCTTTAACAGAAGCGTATCAAATTCAAGATAAACAAGCGCGATACCAAAGTTTAAAGACCATTAAAAATACACTGATCGAAAATCATTCAGTCGGATCGCCCAATTCTGGAACGCCCGAATTAAAAATAGAAATTTCAAAGATCCTTGAAAATCTTGATCGTTCTATTGTTCGAGGCCGTATTTTAGCAAACCAGCCGCGAATCGATGGTCGAAATACTAAAACGGTTCGTCCAATTACCATTCAACCGAGCTGGTTACCGCGTGCACATGGTTCTGTTGTATTTACACGAGGTGAGACACAAGCCATTGTGGTTGTTACCTTGGGTGCAGGGCGTGATGCGCAATTAATAGACAGCCCTTTAGGTGAATACAAAGATGCATTTATGCTGCACTATAATTTTCCGCCATATTCTGTAGGGGAAGTAGGTATGGTGGGTAGTCCTAAACGTCGTGAAATTGGACACGGTATGTTGGCTAAGCGTGCAATGCGTGCCGTGTTGCCTAAAGATTCAGATTTTCCGTACGTGTTAAGAGTTGTTTCAGAAATTACAGAATCGAATGGTTCGAGTTCTATGGCCACTGTTTGCGGCGCAAGTATTGCACTGATGGATGCAGGTGTGCCCATTAAATCGGCAGTTGCAGGTATTGCGATGGGCTTGATTAAAGAAAATGATCAATTCCAAGTCATCACCGATATTCTAGGAGATGAAGATCACTTGGGCGATATGGATTTTAAAGTTGCAGGAACCGACAAAGGCATTACCGCTTTACAAATGGATATCAAAATTGATGGGATTACCGAAGAAATTATGCGTGTGGCTTTGGAGCAAGCTAAAGAAGGTCGCTTACATATTTTAGGTGTGATGAATCAAGCACTTGCTGAACCGCGCGTTGAAATGTCTTCGTTTGCGCCTCAAATTATTAGTTTTCAAATTAACCCTGAAAAAATCCGAGATGTTATTGGTAAAGGGGGCGCAACCATTCGTTCTTTAACGGAAGATATGGATGCAACAGTTGATATTGATGATAATGGCACGATTCATATTGCCTCTTCGGATAAAGCGGCAGCAGCTGAAGTGCGACGCAGAATTGATTTGATTACAGCTGAGGCAGAAGTTGGAAAAATTTACGAGGGTAAAGTAGTTCGGATTACCGAATTTGGTGCTTTTGTCAATTTTCTACCAGGTAAAGATGGGTTAGTGCATATTTCTCAGATTACCGATCGCCGTATTGAGACGGTGGATGAAGTCCTGCAAGAAGGACAAACAGTCAAAGTTAAGGTTCTTGAAATCGATCGCCAAGGTCGGGTGCGTTTAAGTATGAAAGAAGTTGAATGACGTGAGAGGCTAGCGGGTTCTTCAAAAAAGCATTCCAATACCGGTTGTTGTTGCTAATGCCAGTGCACCCCATAAAGTCACGCGCATTGTCCCCGTTAGCATATTGGAACCACCTGTAAAAGAGGCTAAAGCACCTAGTAAAGCCAGACTTAATAAAGATATGCCAGAAACGGCTGGGATCAGCTGAGTAAAGGGTGCGACAATAACCATCAACAATGGCAATGCCGCTCCGACAGAAAATGTAATAGCAGAAGTGATGGCGGCTTGAAGCGGGCGTGCCTTGAGGGTTTCTGTAATACCCAATTCATCGCGCGCATGTGCACCTAAGGCATCATGAGCCATTAATTCCGCAGCAACTTGTTTGGCAAGACTCGATTGAAGTCCACGTGAAATATAAATATTCGCCAACTCTTCGTGTTCATATTCTAAATTGTTTTCCAGTTCTATGCGTTCGCGTTCAATATCGGCTTGTTCGGTATCTAACTGCGAACTAACCGAAACATATTCTCCAGCAGCCATTGACATAGAACCTGCGATTAGGCTTGCTACGCCAGCAATCAGTATGCTGTGATGAGGTGTATGCGCTGCGGTGATACCGACAATAAGGCTTGCTGTAGAAATAATACCATCGTTTGCGCCCAACACAGCAGCCCTTAACCAGCCAATTCGAGCACTACGATGCTGTTCTGTTATGAATTTTGAAAAATACATTCTTTATCTTAAGGCTTGGTTCCTAATTGTTCAATCGCATTTTCAAAATCTTCTTCTAGCCTTGTCATATGTAATGTTTTATCGATCAGTTGGTTTTTTAAGGTTTCTAATTTTTTATCTCTATTAATAAGTTCGTGCTGTAAAATGAGATATTTTTCTTTGAGCGTGCTGAGTTCCGATTGAAGATTTCTATTTTTTTGCTGTAATTTTGAGCGAACAGTTTGTACGGAAACATTAGTCTGAGGTGTATCATGCACATCACGATAGGTTGATAAAATTGCTCTAGCGCCATCCATTTCAATAGACATGACATACCTCGTTGTTGGTTGAAAAAGTTACCTCTAAAATCAGAACGTAAACCGATAATGAAATTAAGCTTAGTACATGCTCTTAAAAAAAATCAAGCCAATAAAATAAATAATTTTAGTAAACTTAATCTAGGTCAAGGGTGCTTTGTCGCGCTTTGCAAGCAATGACAGAGGAATTTTAGAACCTTAGACTCTAGACAGGTTTTAGCCTTAGGATCATTAACAATTTATTGAAGAAAGAATATATAGCAGTATGTTTTGTCGTATAAGGCTTTAGAATTTTGGTAATGGAAATGTGTCCATTCCGTGTTGCCCATTCCATCGGAATCATAAAATTATTATCCATACAATCCACGATAATATCAGGATGCACTAGCATGTCATTGAGTATTTCGAGATGACCATTTCGAGCCGCCCAATGAAGGGGCGTTAAGCCATCCATATCTGCCAGATTAACTTCAATATGTGCATCCTTCAGCAAAACTTTAATGGCAGCCTCGTGGTTATAAATAGCGGCTAGATGAAGAGGAGTATGTTGTTCGTTATCAAGAATATTTAGGTCAATGCCTTGTGCAGACAGCAAAACAGAAATAACATCGGGGTCTCCATTGCGTGCGGCTAGATGTAAAGGTGATGTGTCATTTCGATCTTTTAAGTTAAGATTTATGCCCGGTGCTGCTAATAAGACCGTCACGGTTTCGGTAAACCCATGCCAAGCAGCCCAATGTAAGGCACTCCAACCATCGCTATTCACAGCGTTTGGATCAATAGTCGGCATGGTGAGAAGGGCATCGGCAATGTCCGAAAACCCGAGACGCGCCGCTATATGTAGCGGCGTCCAACCATTGTTGTTTATAGCGGTTAGCTTTATCAGTGGAACAGTCAACAATATTTTGACTGTTTCCGTTAATCCCTCTTGAACAGCAATATGTAAAGGCGTCATGCCTTGTTCGTTTGGAAAATTAATATCGACGCCATGTACGGCAACACATTTTAAGAGCCTGGAAATATTGCCTTCTAATACCGCCTTGTGTAATTCATGTGTGTAAATTTTTGCATTTTTAACCATAGGTTCTATACGTTCTTTTGAAATACCTTCTTCGCTAAATTTTTTTTCAAGACTATCGAAATAATGTGCACTCATGATGACATTGCGTAGCGCACTCGAATGCACAACGGACTTTAAATGTTCACCTTCCATAATCGATTTTTGAACCATAAACGTATTGGGCAGTATAGCGGTTCTCGAATCTAACAAATGCAGATTACTCAAAATATAATGTTTAATAAAACTCAGGGTGTCTGCTTTATTGCTTTCTGACAAAGTGGATTTGGGTGCCAGTGTTTCTGGGTTGGTTAACAATTTTTTAAATACTTTCAAATCTTCTTGTACAGCAGGAGAACAGACGTTTTGAAAAGTTTCAATATTCGTAGTTGTTAAGATCCGAAGTCCTGCCTTTAAGCGAAAGGGGTTGGCATGAGAGATATCGCGAAGCGCATTGCTAAGGGTTTTTTCAATCTCGGCCTGTTCTGCTGGAAGTATTGCCATAAGGTTCAGTATACTATAGGGGACAGAGGGGTCAAATCTCTGAGGCCAAAGCCAAGGGAAGTCTGACCTCTTTTGACCTATATAGTATCTTTTCGAGAATATGAAAAAAGTCAATCCTAAAACTGATATTGATGATAAAACACTTAATCGTGCAAAAGCCTTGCGATCGGAACTTAACGAGCACAATTATCGCTATCATGTTTTAGACGCACCGACCATTCCAGATTCAGAATATGATCGTTTATTTCAAGAACTAAAACAGCTTGAATCTCAACATCCTGAATTAAAAACCATGGATTCTCCGACACAGCGCGTCGGTGCATCGCCCTTAAAGGATTTCCCCGAAGTAACACATGTTGTGCCAATGTTGTCGTTGGATAATGCGTTTTCAGAAGAAACCGTGCGAGATTTTGATAAACGAATTCATGCGCGCTTAAAAACAGAAAATGTTATTCAGTATACCTGTGAACCTAAGTTGGACGGCTTAGCAATAACACTGTTATATGAAAATGGTATTTTTATGATGGGAGCAACAAGGGGAGATGGAGTAAGCGGGGAAAAAATTACCGAAAATTTAAGGACAATTTCAGCCATTCCGCTAAAATTACACGGAACGAAAGTGCCACCCTTATTAGAAGTGCGCGGTGAGGTTTTTATGCCCAAAGCGGGTTTTGAAGCGCTGAATAAGAATGCAACCGCAAACGGTGAAAAACAATTTGCAAACCCGCGTAATGCTGCCGCAGGGAGCTTAAGACAATTAGATTCTCAAATTACTGCAAAAAGACCTCTTAATTTTTTTGCTTATGCTATTGCGCGCATAGAAGGATGGGATCAAGAACTTGAATCTCAAACCGAAAGTTTAAACCAGCTACACCATTGGGGTTTTCCGATTTGTCCAGAAAATCAAGTAGCACAGGGCGTTTTGGGTTGCTTAGCATTTTATTGCGTATTAATGGAACGGCGTCATTCATTACCCTATCAAATTGATGGCATTGTTTATAAAGTTGATAATCTTGCTCTGCAACGACAGCTCGGTTTTATTTCACGTGCACCCCGTTTTGCAATCGCGCATAAATTCCCTGCGGAAGAGGCTATCACTGAGCTATTAGATGTTGACTTTCAAGTGGGACGCACAGGAGCGTTGACTCCCGTTGCTCGACTAAAACCTGTGTTTGTAGGTGGGGTAACCGTCAGTAATGCAACCCTCCATAACATGGATGAAATTGAACGTAAAAATATTTGGATTCACGACGTTGTTATTGTGCGTCGTGCCGGGGATGTTATTCCTGAAGTGGCTTCTAGCGTTCTTGAACGTCGACCGCCACATGCAAAACAAATCGCGTTGCCAACACATTGCCCTATTTGTGGTTCGGATGTTATCAGAGAAGCAGGAGAGGCAGCTGCTCGGTGCATGGGCGAACTGGGGTGTAGTGCACAGCAAAAAGAAGCTATTTTACATTTTTCTGCCAGACGTGCAATGAATATTGATGGCCTTGGATCGAAAATTGTAGACCAACTGGTTGATGCTGGTCTTGTTAAAACAATTGCTGATATATACAAACTGAATATCGATGTCTTATCTCGATTGGAACGCATGGGACTAAAGTCTGCTGAAAATTTAATTGAAGCAATTAACAAAAGCAAAAAAACGACCTTTCCACGATTTTTATTTGCCTTAGGCATTCGAGAAGTGGGAGAAACAACCGCACAGGTTTTGGCGAATCATTTCCAGGATTTAGAAGCTATTCGGGTCGCAGATGAAGCAGTGTTGCAAGCAGTGCCGGATATAGGGCCGGTGGTGGCCGCACATATTGTGATGTTTTTTAGACAGCCCGACAATCTTGAAGTTATTCAACAATTATGTGCCGCCGGTGTTTATTGGTCAGTAAAAAAACTTAAATCAATAACAGAACAACCTCTCAAAGATCACACTTTTGTATTAACAGGTACTTTAAGTTCCTTGACTCGAGAGGATGCAAAAGAACAATTACAAGCATTAGGCGCCAAAATCAGCGAAAGCGTCTCAAAAAAAACAAATTATGTTGTTGCAGGAGAGTCTCCCGGCTCTAAATTGGCTAAAGCAGAATCCTTAGGCATTAGGATCCTGAATGAAGATCAATTTTTGGCTATATTAAATAAGTGGCAGTGAGGCGTTATTCTGCCTGTATTGTTAACCCTGTTATAAGTTTCCTAACTTTTTAATTTATTCTTTTTTAAGCGCTTTTTTGACCCTTAAGCAAAGTAAGCCTACAGTTAATTATTTATTAGGCATATAAAGACGTTTTTTTTAAGAGAAATAGAGATGGGAAAAGGCATAGCATCAATATCAATGTTGGTCAATTTTTTTGATAAATTGAAGCAATTGGTTACAACATATGCAGCACCCATCGTGGCTGTCTTAACCATATGGAGCATTAGTTTTGGAAGTGGTTTATCTGGAACAGATGGCCTAGCTTATGATTATATTAGCCGTCATCCCTTAAAGGCAAGCGAAGAAAGCAATCATAAAGTCTTAATGGTAGAAGTCGATTACGAGGCTCAAAATATATCCAATGATAATTGGATTAATGTTATTAGTTCACTTAATAAATTGGGAGCAAAAGGGATTATATTTACTTTTTTCCCTAAAGAAGCTTTAGCAGAATTTTATCAATTTGTCTCACAGAAACCCAACATTATTTTTGGGCGTAAAACTATTCCAAACTCAGAAAATTTAGACCAATTGATTTTAGAACCATTACCAATAGCTGCAGAAAATGCCACAATACCATTCGGCGTACTGCATATTCCTCAGAATACAGACGGCATCTATCGAAGTCAATCGCTCTACACAAATGTGACAGAAAAATCTCTTCCGCTCCTTGAGGTTGCTTCAGCTGAAAAATTTTATGGTAAAAATCTCGCATTTAAAGATAAAACCTATCTTATTAATTTTCAAGGCGGAGAAGAAAATCTTTCAAAAATTAACATTGAAAGAATTTTATCAAATGATCTAGTATCCGAACTGGTTAATAATAAAGTGATTATTATAGGATTTATTAAAAAAAATAATGAAATAGGACTACATACACCAGCAACCGCTTCAAATGAAATGATTTCACCATTGGCGTTTCATGCTTTTGCACTAGACACATTATTAAACAATAACCAGATCGAACAGCTAAATGATTTTGAAAAATTAGCATTGTATGCCATGATTTTTTTAAGTGTTTTAGGTGCTTGTACTTTTTTTGAAATAAAAGTTTTAATATTGGTCAATGCTGGGTTGACGCTGTTATTGATTGGCTTTACCGTAGCTGCTTTAGAATACGCTTATTTTTGGATTCCTATTATTGAAACACTATTGATTCAATATGTTTTACTGCTCTTGTTTTTCCGTCGTAAATTAGCACTAGAGAGCAAAGCGATAAGAGAAGCTGTCATTAATTTATCTTTGGAATTACAAGAAAGAACATATCCAGATAGTTTTTTTAATTTAAAAGATCATTGGTCTCAAGTAGTTGTTATGATAGATCAAATGTTTAGCTTTAGTCGCTTAATCATTCTTGAGCGCCTTAGCGGAGATCATCGCGTACAAGAAGTAAAAGCCTTACGTTGTAGCCTAAACGATATAAACGAAAAACGACGTGATTATGAAAGAGAACCCTACCTGACTTGCATTAAAAAAAATAAACCTTATATTATACAAGGGTACTTCAATAAACAGCAACCCCTGTCGGAGATTCAATATTTAGTACCGTTAGTTTTTGCTGGAGATGTACTTGGGTTTTTAGCATTTGGTATAGAAGAAAAAATAGCAACCTTAAATGAAAATTTTGAGACCATGATTCATAAGTTTTCTAAAGAAATTTCCGAATTATTATATCACGCGCAAGCATGGAAAAAATTGCATAAAACATCATTAAGCACATGGAAAAATTTTAAATTCTTTGAAAATGAATCTTATTTTTACAATAGATTACATCAATCCATAACTTTACTTGACAAACATCTGTTGGTTCTCGAGAATGTTATTAATGGATTATCGACGGCAATAATACTTTATGATTTATTTGGTAGAGCCTTAAAATTAAATGCCAGCATCTCTACCTTATTGCAGTCTGAAGGAATTTTGCCGTTTAAAATAACAGCGCTTGACTTGATTGTTTCTATTAGTAGCAAAAATTATGAAGAAGCAAGACAATGTTTACAAGATGTTGTTATGCATGAGAAAACTTTTTCTTTTCCGGCACGTTTACTAAAAACAAAAAATCAAAAATACGTAGTTAGAGTTTACGCAATAAAGCACGAAAAAATACATTCAAAACTCGGCATAAAAACAAGCAAGACATTTGTTGTTAGCGGCATACTTTTGGAGCTTATCAATATATCTAGCACGTTAAGGGAACAATTTTGAATATTTTTCCAGTTCAAATTTTTCCAGAAGGTGGACTGTCTTCATCTGTTATTACAACAGTTTGGGTCGGTGTTTTTGTTATTTGTTATTTCAATTTACGATTTGGTTGGGTGTTATCAGGTTTAGTCGTGCCAGGTTATTTAGTTCCATTATTATTGGCGAAACCGTGGTCTGCGTTAGTTGTGATTATAGAAGGCTGTTTAACTTATCTTCTCGTTATTTTTTATTCGGAATATCTTTCTCGATGGGGAAAATGGAGCAATTTTTTTGGGCGCGATAGGTTTTTTGCCTTGCTACTTACCAATGTTTTAGTGCGCATAATCTTAGATGGTTGGCTTTTGCCTATTATAGGCGAATATGTTAATGCGCAGTTTAACATTTTATTCGATTATCGAAATAATTTACATAGCTTTGGATTAATAGTTGGTGTGCTGATCGCAAATAATTTTTGGAAAACAGGTATTTTGAGAGGGATTGGTCCCTTATTTGTTAATATTGGATTAACTTATTGTATCGTTAGATTCTTCTTGATGGAGTTTACAAATTTTAATATTGGAAGCTTAAGTTATGTGTATTCAGACATTGCTGGCTCCATCTTGGCCAGTCCAAAATCCTATATTGTTTTAATTGTTACCGCATTCCTTGCCTCTCGAATGAATTTGCTGTACGGCTGGGATTTTAATGGCATTTTAATTCCTTCGCTAATTGCCCTTCAATGGTATCAACCCGAGAAAATATTATCTTCTTTTATTGAAGCGACTATCATTTTGATTATAGCTAGCCGATTAATAAAAATGCCTTTTTTTGCGAAAAGACATATTGAGGGAGCCAGAAAATTACTTTTGTTTTTTAATGTTAGTTTTATATATAAAATGATTTTGAGTTTTTTCTTAATATATTTTTTCCCATTAGTCAAAATAAGTGACTATTATGGATTTGGTTATTTGCTACCAACATTGATTGCTATAAAAATGTACGACAAGGATATCTATAGCAGCTTAACACGAGCAACCCTACAAGTGTCGATATTTTCCGTGATTATAGCCAGCGTTATTGGTTTTTCATTAACGCTTTTTCCAAACATGAACTACACTAACGGAACGCTATTGTCACTAAACGAAAATATTATGGCTGAAACAAACAAAAATTTAATCGAAACGATTGATGTTGATAAATTAGATTTATATAAAACGCGGCATGCAAATTCAGTTGCTCTCCCTCAACCATTTGAGCTAGATATATTTTCAGAGGCGCTTAAAAATATATCAAACTATGTTGAACATCGTTCGGAAGAATCATTAATCCGCGCTGCAAGCTTGCTTAAGCGGTTAAATTATAGTATTGAAAAAGTTCAGGATAGTTATCTGTATTTAAAAGAAAATGCGCCAAAGCGAGGATGGGGCCTTTATGTATTTTCCCTGAAATCGCTAAATAAACTGTTGGTTGAAGTTCCTGCACCCATGGATGAAAGAAATACTCTAGAAGTCGGGATATGGTTATTTCAAGACATGAAAGCGCAAGCGCTAGCAATTGCGGGTTCTTATCGTAATTCAAATATAGATGGATCTTCAGATGTTTTAAATTATTACCAAACGTTATACCAAGTTTTTCATCACACATTGAAAAAAAATGAAGTGCTGCAAATTCGCGGGTACACAGCGGATAATACACCTTCTTTAAACAACATGATTAAGCCAGAAAATGAAAAAAACACCTCCGAACAGCAAACTGCCTTGTGGGTAAAATCCGGAGTACCTCCTAGCCTTAATTTAGTAAGATTAAAACAGCTCGTCGATAAATTTGATATAAAATGGGGTAGTAATGGTTCTAAAAATATTCAGAGAGATGATTCACGAAGAAACTTTTCAGAGCTGATCTTAAATAGAGACAGTATTAGAAAAGTATTTTCAATGAGTTCGGTGAATACAAAGGATATACCATTATTAGCGTTGGATAAAACTATTGATGGTTATCTGCAAGAGTGGCTTTTTTCAAGCAAAGATCGTTTGGCAGCAAGCGGCACAAACGCTTACGTTCCCGCTAAACAAGAAGAATTGCTTTATTTTGATGATGAAATTATCACGCCTTTGATTAAAGTATTAAACTCCGAATACAAAAATAATGCCTGGAGCACATTAGGATTAGAAGAATTACATAAGATAAATACAGCGGCAATTGTTTTTAATTATGAAATTATTCGTTATCATCATTTATCTACGGGAAAAGATTACTTAATATTATCCGAAAACGAAGCCGCACCAAAACGTAAATATTGGGGGACATACGTTTTTAGGCTCGGGCATTCAGAACCCTATGTTGTAGAAGTCCCAAGGCCTATTTTTGAAGCTAATACTTTTGAGTTTTCAGTATCCTTATTTGAAGTTATCCAAGCTCAAGCGCTCTTAATTGGTGGCGCCACGCCTTATGCCAACACAGATTATTCATCGGATATTATTAGATCTGAAAACAAAGTAAATATTTTTAATTTACTCAATCAAGTGCTTCTTCGCGAAAATTCAAACCTTCCGATGATGACATTACAAATTCGTGCACTAACCATAAGAGACGAGATCCCTTTGCCACCTGCAGATATTGTATTAGCGTTGGATACTGGAAATGCCGAAAAAAATTATGAATCAACCCTAACAAAATTGTTAATTAATCGTATGGAGCAAAATGGTCTTACAATTCTTCCTGTTGATGGTAGAGTCGAAACAGCAGGTTATGAGGTAGGGTTTGTGCCGCAGTCACTTTACATTCCAGCTACGCAAAACAAACAATTTGGTATTATGTGGCTTTCGCCATTATTAAGATCAGGGTATCGATTGCGAGATCAAGTAAAGTTTGAAATGTCTGCCTTTAATGCGCTAGGTATTTCGACATTTACAGGAGATGCCTATAAATATATTGCATCAAAATTATTACCACAAAAACAAGGCGTTATTGATAACGAATTTAAAAAAGATTTGAAAAGCTATCTTGTAAATCAAGATATGGTTGTTTTAGAAAACCTTAAAAATAATTATAAAAATTATCAGCTTGAAAGGGTTGTCGACATCACATCCGGTCAATCGTTTTTATTTGTTTATTCTTCCACTAATGAATTATTGATGGTTGCTAATCTTTTTCCGAGACAATTTGAAAAAACATATGCTACAACAGTAGACAAGCTTGATAGAAAAAATTTTAATGAGTTTCTTGGAGAACGTGCAATTTGGATTGAATTATGGAAAAATTCATGAGGCTGGCTTGGTTGTTCTTAATAGTTTCCATTATACTTTTTATATTAACGCTATTTTTCAGCGAAACAGTTTCGTTAGATAAAATCGATGCTAAAAAAGCGGTATTTTTGGATAAGTCGGCTGTTA
Source organism: Gammaproteobacteria bacterium (assembly GCA_035443705.1). Classification (GTDB taxonomy): domain Bacteria; phylum Pseudomonadota; class Gammaproteobacteria; order UBA6186; family Azoamicaceae; genus CADEGZ01. Next base: position 28,811 of record DAORSV010000001.1, on the reverse strand, counting down.
GCATAGTTTATGAGCTCGATGAAAATGCTTGGATTACATTTTCAACCGCAGATAGCCGATTAATTAAAATTGTTTCTAATGCAGTAATTGAAAGCACCTTACCATTTCTTGATGTTGTTAATTATGCGTTGGAATATCAGGTGCTCGATTCGAGTAAAAAAGTTTTAGCTAGAAAAATATATAACCTTAGAAATGGTATCTCGGCTTTTATTAAAAAAGTAGACAATCAAGATTTCGTTTACACAAACGCTTATTTTTTAGAAAAAGGATTGATACCAACAGATAGTAATGTTTTTGTGTTGAATATGGATGAATTTAAGAATCCCAAAACAATACAATTACGTTTAGTATCAAAAGATAAGATTATTAAAAATGTGGCCATTAGGTGCTATGTAACGAGGAAAGTATCCGATTATAAATTACATTATATATGGAATAGAATGAACGATTATGCAAAACAAATGTTGGCAGCTGGGAATGTGTATCCAGCCGAGTTTTTAACCGAAGAAGAAAAGCAAAATTCTTTGATACACAGTTGGGTACCGATAGGACCAGAAGGAATAGTGGGCTCTGATTATCGTAGAAAATCATTGTATGTTTTAGAACAAAATGATGGTATGCCGTATGGTGTTTTATTGCCGCCCGCAGGTGTGCTTGTTGATGAAAATCATGAGGGCATTATTCCGATATCAGAACCTGGCGGGGAAATAGAATTAGAAATAACGGCAGTAGAAGGCACGTTGAAAAAAGATTCTCTGATTGAATATAATTGGTTTGGTCGAGGTATTGATGAGCGTCAAAGTGGATTGATAACGCATCAAAATACAATGGTTCAAAAATTTACGCATTTTTTTAAAAGCGGATTGTTGAAAATTACGGCTAAAGAGAAAATAGCCGTTCGTGCATACCAAATAGAAAAACAAAAAAAGACAGAAATTACTCCTGAGCCTATTTATTTGCAAACATTTATGGCTAAGCAGAATATGCCAGTAGAATTTGCTGTTGCGCATAAAGAAACGGAGAGTACGCCATTTAGAATTGATTTGCGGTGTCTTTTTTCTGAACCAAAAGATATCGATAAAAATGATTACATTGCCAGCTTTGAATTGCTAGATAACAAGAATGTTGTGGTGTCCAAAGGAGATATATCGAACATATTTTTATGGCTTAAGTACGATAGATTAACAGGATTAAATGAAAAGTATAAAGTTTCGGATCCGGTTAGCCAATATTTTTATTTGCCTCCAGAGGTTGTAAAAATCCGAATATTGACGAAAAAAAATCCTGTATTAGTCGCGGGTTACAACCGTCCAAATAAAATGATCAGAAAAATTCGTGTACCAGAAGATAGCTTTGTATTCGATATCGCTAAAGAAATGCAGGCACGTTGGTTTTATTTAAAACCAATAAATTATGCTAATTTATTTAAAGAAAGTAGCGTTAAAATCTTAATTTTACAGCATCGTCCTAGTATTGATAACCCGGATGTATTGCAGGGTCGTTATTTATGGGAGGAATATCATCCAGAAGGGGCGTGGTTAGGACGCATACTCTACAGACCTTTCGATGGACCTGTACCGTTTAGGCAGTTTACCTTGCCCAGCTATTTTCAGCAAGTTCGTATGGGTGTTTCTTTAGAACTGCATTTTAAGACAATGATGGGAATGGATATGGCTAATCCTACTTTAGCTTGGCAATCTGAAGAAGACTCTCCTATGAATATCCGTATTTATCTTAATCAAAAACAATATTATGAAACTGCAGTGATAGGAAAACGAGGTGAAATTGCCTTACCCCCAATTGCCGAAGGAAACTATACGTTTAAAATTGAAGCATCGAGACCCGCAAAATTTTTTGTTAACTACCTTGAGATTGAGAAAGAGGGTTATACGAGAATGTTGGTTAATAAACTTGAAAAAGAGGGCTTAACCTTTGTGTATGAGAGAACCACAATAGAACCAGAAACTTTGATCTTAAAATACTTTAGCCCCGATCGAACGCGTATGCGATCTCAAATTTCCGCAACACTTGAACCGCCAAAACCAAAGGGTATGGGTCCTTGGTCGGAATGGAGCTTCTTAGAATATATATTCGATATTCGATCAGATAATTCGGAAAAATTGCCCGTGTTTGGAACAGATTCTGAACAAGTAGATTTTGGACAGCTTTTATTTATTCCGCTGGGAAGCGATATGCCAGTTGGCAGATATACGCTACATTTTAAGCTAAATGAGGGTGCGGTTGGTTATTTATCATTAACAAAAATTACGCCAGGCTTTGTAGAACAGCGCAAGTTTATTCAAGAAATGAGGGTTAACAATGCAGAAAGTAATGAATAAGCAATTGTTTCTATTGCGAATTTTTGCTTTATGTAGCCTTAGTTTTTCTTGTTTTTCAGAGGAGCAAAGTATGAAAAAAATGTTAAGAGAAGCTTCTCGTGGCGGCACTTATCAAGAAATTAGCGAAGCTGAGATGACTTCCGTCACAGAATTATTTGAAAAAGTTTTACAAGGAAATATAACGCCTGCAATAAAAACATTATGGGAAAATTTGGGTTATGAAATGATTTTTTCTTCGGAAAAAAAAGGCAATATTGTTATTCTAAAAGAATCACATACTGCAAAATTTGGCAGGGGATTGTATTGGATCAATTTAGCCTTGCCTAAAAAATACGCATTAGAAATACCACATGTCCCGTCTGATGCCCTTACAAGAGAAATTTCACTTCAATTGTTACCTGAGGGACAATTTTTTGCAATAGCTTGGAATACAGTCCGTCGTTCTTATCGCGAAGGAGAACAACTCATCAATGCAGATATGGCACATCTTAAGAAAAGTTATCTAATGGCATTTAGTCGTGCAATCTCAAAACAGTTCCCTCAAGGGAAAATAATTCAAATTCATGGCTTTTCAGAAAATAAAAGAGAAACAGAGGCGGGTAGCAGGGCAGACATGATTGTGAGTTCAGCATCTCACAACCCGTCTCATTGGGTTTTAAAATATGCTAATTGTATGAAACATCAGTCTTCTTATGTTGTTTCTGTTTATCCAAATGAGATTACCGAGTTAGGTGGCACAAGGAATACTGTGGCCTTAGATTTACTTAAAAATGGCTATTCGGGGTTTGTGCATATTGAAATGAGTAGAAAATTTAGGGAAGCAATGGTTGACAGCGATGCTCTTCGCCATTCTTTTTCAAGTTGTATAGCTAAGGATTAAAGGATGGCAATGTCGGTTATAAAATTTGGAAAAAGTATTTTTGTAATATTGCTTTTACTGACTTCAGCTTCGATATTTGCCGAAGTGGATGAATTGCAGTCACAGTTGTTGTCTAGTTATGATGTACCTTTTCGTTGGGATGCAGTTTCAGATAAAGAATATTGGGTTAAAGGAAATAAGCCGTTATACGAGCCAAAAACGGATACGTATAAAATAAGGTTAAATCCTGGAGAGTTTACAATTGTTAGAATACCCAGAGGAGAAAATTTGCTTCTCGATTCGCACAGTGATTTTTGTGAAGCAGAAAATTTTGGACTGAGTTTTTCACAAGGAACAGGTTTATATATCAAATCGTTTTTTAAACACAGCGAAAAAGAAAAAAAAGGGTTGTTTATCACGGAAAATTTTTCAGAATCGGTCAGTTTGGCTCGAATAGAAAATAGAAAGAATCACGTTGTTGATGTTTCGTTGTTTGTTTCTAAGAAAAAATTATTGAGTGAATTAGCGCCTTATCGAGACGTTATTTCTTTGCCGGGAAAAACTGTTTTATTATGTCGAGGATATGAGGCGGGATTGCAAAAATTTCAGTATATAGAAACAAAATGCCCAACGGATATAAAAGTCATAGGTCCTGCACGCCTAGCGATTGAATCCCATTTTGCATATCCTGACAGCGAAGGAACACTTTTTCAAAATTGGGAAATAGAGACCTTTTTGGATTCCAAACCTCTAAAATGTTTAAAATATAACAGTACAATGGAAAACATATCTTCCGTATTTGTGAATGGTAAAAGAGCGGTTGTTTCTAAACGAGAGACTGCATACCTAGACATTCCTTGTGGAGAACATATATTGTGTTTAAAAAGTAATGCACCATTATATGTTCGTGTGTTGGCACAAAAGTGGCAGGATTTTATTTTTAAATCGGATAGTCCTTGTGGATACGGGAAAGAAATAACTGACAAGCATTTGGAAAAAATTGAACGAGACGGATTACATGCCGCCTGGGATAATCGATTTAGAGAAGGGGCAGTTTTAGGTGCTTCTTTAATACAGGATGCGGCACTTAAACGAAAAGATTATTCCGCAGTACAAACTGCGTATGATAACTTGGTTGATTATAATACGTTCTATCGACATTTAGTTCCCGTGCAGCTGGGAAATGATCATACGGTTCAATATCATACATTTATGCTCTCAAAATTATTGGAGATAGGCGCTTCTCGAGAACCTTATTATACAGATGAACGATTTTTGCGCGAGTATTTAGCAAGATTAGGAGATGCCTCTTTTGTTCGTATACCTAATAGCAATATAGAAGAAGAAAATGCTTATTTGCTGTATCAATTGACACCTTCTCCCGCAGCTACTTGGCTACGCGTTTTAATTAATCTTCAACCAGAATCGGTTGGGCAAAGTTTTTGGGTTCAAGTAGACAAGCAGAAACCATTTTTATTTGATGTCTCAGATCTAGAAGTCTTAGACAAATCGTATTATGCGGTATCCGCTGGAGAAAGTGGTCTTAATATTTTAAAGAAACAGAATGAAGTATTATGCGATGCAAGTTTTAAAGAACCCTTCAGTTATGAGACAATTCGCTCAAATTTGGTGTCGGTCGGTACTTTTGAAATACCTATTCCTGCTTCTGCGAAAACCGTTAAAATATGGAAAACATGTCAAAAAAATTGTCCATTAGAAGTGGCTTTACAACAGAGAGCTTCTAAAGTTTTTCAACCAACAGAGTATCGATATTTGACACTTGTGCAGACGTGTGACAAAGCTGCTTTAAGAAAAAAATTTCTGACATTAGTTAAGAATTATCCTAATTCATTACAAGAAAACGATGAATTAACGAATTACTGGATTCCTTTGGTTCGCTTTCTAAATGCCGAATATAAGCTGTACGCAAATGCTGTCGTAAAATCGACCACATACGCAGATACTGGAGATATGTTGTGTACGAAAAAGTTGCAAAATTTAAACGAGAATTTACAGCGCGAAATGGTGTCAAAGGATTGGCTAAACGCACTTGAAACTGCGGGAAAAATCGCCAATGGCACGAAAGATAATGAACAATTTGAAGCCAAATTACTACAGTCAGACATTCTCAAAAATTTAAACGAAAATTATTTGGCGGAACAAATTTTGCGTGCGCAATTTGTTAATGAACCAAGACCAATATTTCGTGAAAAAACGTTAGCGAAATTAATGAAATATTATCAGGAGTCGACGAATAATATAGAAAAGCAAACATTTTATGCGGCCGCCCTAAAAATTCACCCGACGACAGAAGTGTTTCAAGCATTAGTAGAGACTTTAGCGAAAAATGGCAATTTTGATTTAGCGATGATGCTTGCCTTGCTTTTAGAGGATTCAAAGCAACCGACTTCTGCGATGCTGATAACGGCTTATCAATTAGGTTGGTGGCAGGTAATGGATCGATTTATTAATTGCTTAGATAGAGATCAACAACATTATTGGCTTGCACTTAAGGGTAGAATGTTTAAGCAATATACAGAAGTGTTAGCGAATTTTAATAAGTCCAATACCGTTGAACCCACAACTTTGCGACTTCGGCCAGACTTGATAAGCAGTCATGCGGGTGGGGAACTTCTCTATTCTGTTGATCGAAATTTTTATACGCAAACCTATAAAGCAACAAAGCGTAAACCACTTACCTTAAAATTTAGCGGACCATTACGTCTTCATTTAGAAAGTCGGCCCTTGCATTTAAAAAATAATTTAAATCCAATTGATGGTTGGATAGAGGTTAGGTCAAAAAATAAATTGTGGGTAACAAGCATCAATAATAATACAGCATCTGAGGAATTAATATTGCTTGATAATGCGAAAGAGGTGCCTGGTCGGCGTGTTGTTAGCGAAATATTTTTTGAAGAAGGTTGTCATGAAGTAGAGATAACAGGCGGTGATACACCTATTGTGACGACTGTAGAAGCAGTGACTATCGAAAATCCCGTTGAAGCATTTCCATATTTTTCTAAAGCGAGTGCGGAAGAAGCAACGTGGTTATACAATGGAAATATTAAACCTTTTCTAAATACATCTGTCGAGAATCAACCTGAAGATATTGCAAGAAAAATAACACAGTTGTTATGGTTAGCTGAAAAAAATCCATCTCAATTCTCAGCCGCTTTGGCATTTAGTTTTTCTTTAGCGAATCAATATCCTTTAAATGCCGAATTAGAACCGTTGATCAATAAATTCGTAAAAAATAGCATTTGGACAGCCATTTCTACACAAAAAAATGCGGGTATTCGAACGGTAGATGTAGAAGGTTGGCAAGTGACTGCACCTAATTTAAGAGCACGCAAAGCGTTGTTATCGGCACTTGAGACTGATGAAGAAATTGTTTTTGGAAATGAATATCTCATTTTGGCGCTGGTTAATCCCGAGCCAACTACTTTACAGTTTGAGTTACACATGACAGATTTTTTAAATGTTGCTCCGCAAAATCTCACTGTAAACTACCAATTAGACAAAACGGGTACAAAAAGCATACAATTGACACCTAACACGCCTAAAAGCGTTCTAAAAGTTGCCGTGCCAAAGGGGGAACACGCACTTCGAATTAACATGGAAAACCCATTCGTGGGGCAGTTGTTGAGAGTGCGCATGTTTGAAAAAGACAATAAAAAAATAGTTCAAAAGCTGAAAATACCTTATGAAGTTGCAACACAAAATGATCCAATTGTCGCTAAAATAGTAGGGCCCGCTTGGGTTAGAATAGATGAATGGCGCAATGGAAAAATAATAACCAATTATCGATATATTGCTTCCAATACAGAAACACTTAAATTATTTCCAAAACAAGATCAGAAAGAAGCTCTTTATCGTTTGTCTGCACGGATTCCTTTTAGTGAAAAAGCGAATATTCTAGCACGTCCTTTAAACTATATAACTGATCCCGTTCCAGCAGCAGTGTGCACGAGTGGATACTATCAACCGAAAGAGCCTTTACACTACCGGTTGTGCAATCCATTAACCATTCATAATAGCACCTGGTCATTCAGAGGTCTCTATAATGAACGAATCGACATAGAAGAACAAGGCACTTTTCAATCTAAGATTGAACAATATTTTGAGTTAAACGCCGCACATCGACGTTATGCCGAAAATATTAAAACATATTTCAATACCAAAATATTAAGCAGAAAACGGAAAACAGGTGGAAACACGTTTGGATTATCAGAACAGATAGGTTATTATCCTTACCTCTCTTCTTGGTCATTTCATTTAGACACCTATGGTTTTATTCAAAAACCAGAGCGTAACCGAACAGAGTGGTCGACTTTATTTCAAGGTTCAATCACACAAAAGAGAGATATAACTCCTAAGGCTTATCATCTACCTACACTGACCACTTTTAAACGATTGATGAGTTTAAGTCGAACGCAGAATCGGTTGTATTCCCCAGGTGTTTTAGATCAAGATATTTATACCGATTATAAATCATTGCATCGATTTGGCCTTGAAGTATCTGATACGGTGGTGTATCGACCTAAAATGGATACTTTATTTCTTTCAAATATTGGCGCAGTTTCGCGTCAAGATTATCGTATTTATACACCGGATCACCTAAAAGTCAGTTTTGACATTAAACAGCTCATAGGCGATTATCAATTAAATGCCGGTTATCGATTTCAAAAGTTTTATAAAGATAAAAACAAATATGTTCAATTTGCACGTAAAAATAATTTTAAACGTCGAACTGTTACCTTAGAGCTTAGTAAAAAGCGTTGGTTAGGAGATCATCTTTTTGAATTTACATTAGGGACGCAAAGACAAGTTGAGTTCAAGAAATCTATGTTTTCCTTATCATTTACCTATCATTTCACCCATAATCGATACTATTCTGACTTTTCGCCAAGAGATTCAGAATCAGAATTTGTGGATATTGCTTATCCCCAAACGCAACAATGGAAGGATTGTGGAGAATAAATATGCAAAATTTATCTAAACAAGAAATGAGACAGCTTTTTGAAGAAGGGATGTCTTTTGCATTGCGTAAGACACAAGCTGATTTGATAGAGGAAACCATTGATGCGCTTTCAAATGTCGTTCCAGAAAAATCATTATCTGTTAAGGATGCTATCGAATTTTTGTCTGCACAAATAGAACTGTTATTGCTAGAGCTTTCATCTTTGAAATCAGATTATACGGAATTTTCTAAAAAATATACAGGTGCCAAAGAGAGGGAAGTTATACATTATAATATTTTAGAATATGCAAAGCATTTAGGTGCAAATAAAAAACAATTAATGGAAGATGAACAGGCGTTCGCAAGATGGTTTGATTTTGATGCTGTTAGCGAACGATGTTTTAAAAAGGTTTCTCTTTTAGAAAAAAAGTTAAACTTTTTTTTGCAAAAACTTGGAATATTATCTGCATTTTTATTGAAAACAGCCAATACAGAAGAAGAATATTTTATGATTTGGCGTGAGCTTAACTTAGAAAAAATTATTCAACCCGTATTGACGTATGAGCGAGTTCCTCGAATTTGCACCACTGCTTTTCGTGCACTCGTTGTCTCTCTAAAAACAATGCCATCTTCAATGCGACACGGATTTCTTGAAGAAACTACACTTCATTATATTCATCAGTCTGCTTTAGACAACACAGCACCATTATGGATTCAATGTGAGGCATTAAGTTTCTTAGCAAGCTTCTCAACTGAGAAATTTTATACTGTGCTTTTCAAACGATTACAGTATCCCGCGAGTGGCGATGACTTTTTTTTAAGAAGTAGGGCGGTTATGTTGTTGGGTGAAGGTAAAACTTGGCAATCTAATTTTGAAGATTTGCTAAAAATTATTTGTAAAGACCCAAGCCCTTTTGTTAGACAACGTTTGCCGGAGGCACTGAAAAAAGCACCATATTCAGTGATCATTTTTTGGATAAGGCATTTAACACTTAATGATAGTGCCAAAGAAGTAAAAGCCAAAGCATTGCTTGAAATACCTTTTCATTTAAAAAATGTAGAATTACTAGAACAATGGAAACTTTTATTGGAAGAGATTTTGCTGGTTGAGGAAAATGTTTTTGTTGTACGGGTTGCACTTGAAGTCATTGTTCAATGCCTATCCTGTTTTATTGATAAGGCTGATGAAAAAAATGTACAGTCATGGTGGGAATTTTTTATGCCCAAAATACAAACTATTCATTTAAATGCGAGCGCCTTATCCCTTAGACGTTATGCCGCTGCAACTTTGGAACGATTGTGGTGCATTTGCTTTGAAAAACCACGAACATTAAAGGTACAGTTAGAAAAACTGTTTTCAGAAAATTTGCTTGAAAATAAAATTAAAATATTAGCAGAACAATTCCAGGCGTATAGTGAAAATATCGTTGCACGAGTTCTTTCAGTGATCGCGCAAGATGATTTTGGATACGAAATTGAATATGATGGACAATTGAGATGGGTTCGTCGTGGATATCAAATGGGATTTCGACTGTGGCGATTTTTGTTTGAAATGCGACATCCTCACTCTGAAAAACGACAAGGGTTTTCGCATACTGTTGGCCGGATATTTTCTGGCAATATTCATGTCCCATCTATAATATTATCGGAAGTATCAGAAACCCGCGTGCCGGGAGAGCCGTATTTAATTGCAACTGAATCTGGTTGGCGGCCGTATTTGCCTTTGGTTGACGAGCTATATAGCTGTTTAACTTTATTTGATTCGAAGCCTTTCATTATATATACCAGCGAGGGTGTTACTTTTGTAACGCCACCCCTGTCTTACCAAGATCGGCTAAATGCAAAATGGGCTTTAATTTGGCGTTTTCAATATTTTGCAGAACTGAGAAATTGGCATGAAAAAAGTCAGTTCAATCCAAATATCTATGTTCAAGCACTCAGAAAACTGGGAATAGAAGTTAGGTTCGAACCTCACGAATATTCTGAACAAAAACAAAATGCCGTGGATTCAACAGTCATGAGGTTCTTTTTATGATTTCATCTGATGCTTTGTACGTTTGGTGGCTTCGCTTAGAGGATTATTTTTTCTCAGTATATGAAAATACATTTTTAGAGCTAGGTTTTTTGGTTTTGATTTCGATTATTTTTTTTCTTGGAAGACATCTCTATTTAAATCGAACGCTGCGTCAAGCCCGGTCTACAATTTCACTGACAATTGGTGGATGGGGAACGCGCGGAAAATCCGGCACCGAAAGATTAAAGTCGGCGTTATTTAATGCGATGGGGTTAAGTGTTTTAAGCAAAACAACGGGTTGTGAAGCGATGTTTTTGCATGGGCGCGCTTATGGAAAATTGTATGAACTCAGTCTGTTTCGACCGCATGATAAAGCGACTATTTGGGAACAATATAATTTTGTACATTTAGCCTCCAAACTGCAAGTAGATGTTTTACTCTGGGAATGTATGGCTTTAGAGGAGAATAATGTTAAGTTATTACAACAAAAATGGATGTATGATGATATTTCGACGATTACAAATGCTTTCCCTGATCATGAAAATTTACAAGGACCCGCAGGCATTAATATTGCCAATGTCATAGCTAGCTTTATTCCCGTTAATTCAGTTTTATTAACGGCTGAAGAACAAATGCGACCTATTTTAAAGATGCGCTCCCAGAAATTAAATACAAAATTTAAATCGGTTAATTGGTTAACTGCCGGTCTTTTAACACAAGATGTATTAGCACGTTTTCCTTATCAAGAGCATCCTGATAATATTGTTTTGGCCCTTGCTTTAGCAGAGGAGCTCGGTATCGAAAAGGACGTGGCATTAAAAGAAATGGCCGATTATATGATCCCAGACATCGGTGCTTTAAAAATTTATCCCGCAGCGCCTATGCGTAGTCGTCGACTAGAATTTATTAACGGTATGTCTGCTAATGAACGCTATGGATGTTTAAGCAATTGGATGCGCTTAGGTTTTTCAGAACAAGATATCTTAAAAGAACCTGGGGTTTGGATAACGACTGTTGTCAATAATCGCGCCGATCGTGTGGAACGTTCTCATGTGTTTTCGAATATTTTGGTTAACGATATTTCTGCAGATCGGCATTTTATTGTGGGCTCAAATGTACATGAATTTATGAATTACGTGCAAGAATTTTGGCGAGAAGCTGTGCGAGAAATAACCTTGTGTCCAGAATCTGAAAAAGTTCCACTAAACAATATTGCAAAAGATTTGAATGATTTCGCTTTCCGATTTAGGATGCCAATTACTGAACAGGTTATTATTGAACGGCTGCGTGTGATGCTGAAGGGGCAAAATATTGCAGAAGATTTGGTTGATGTTTATTTAAAAAACTATGATAATCCAGAGATTCTTCGTGAACAGTTAAAAGCAAATAAAGTGCCTTACTTTGATTCTGTTATTAAGCATTTAGAACAAGATTTGGATATTTATCATAAAATAAAAGAGCTGTGTAATCGAATTAATTTATCGTTTGATTCGAGAGAATGCTTAAATAATGAATTTCGAAACATTCTGACAGAATGGTTTTTAAAAAAATTTGTGGTTATTGATGATTTGTATGTAACAGGCGATCAAGTGATAAATATTATTTGCGATGAAACACCGCCTGGTTTTTATAACCGAATGCATGGTATGCAGAACATGAAAGGCGTTGGTTTAGCTATTGTGCACTGTTTTCAATCATGGGACATGTGTTATCAAATTTTTAACGCGTTGAGTCATGTAGATTCTTCAAATTTAGAAGAACTGCTTCAGTCTGCTATTACGTTTAAGTCATATAATCAATTATGCGAAGAGCTGGTTCGTGAAACGATCGAGAAAATGTCTGAAATGCCGATTATGCAGCAAGAAAGATTTCAGGCCGAATTGATATTGATTCAATCGAATTTGAATAACAGCTTGTCTCAAATTCGTCAAAAAATAGAAGCGATATTGAAAGGACCTGCATGGTTTGAAAAAGTAATACTATCTATCGAGGGATTTCTGGATGTTGGGGATGCTGTCAAACGGCGCAAAAAAGCAAATCAGATTTATGAAGATTTAATTACGATGCGTATCAGTTATCCTGCTGCAATACGAGAATTGCAGTCCTTAAATAATCGGCAAGCTGGTGGTTGGTTGTATTATCAATTGTGTGAATTTTTCAATATGTTTTCCAAGGAAAATAAACTTAATTAAGCCTCAACACATAAAATCTTATCTCAGAATTCTTAGGTTTTTCAATTCTGGATCAAGAGCAATTTTTGACTATACTCAATAAGGGATTAACAAATATTATTGTTTAGACGTTATGGCATCAATATCATGTTTTATTATCAGTCCAACCGCACTACTTAGCTTTATAGCTTTTTTGCATGGCAGAGATAAAACGATACCAACGCCGGCAGAAGATTGGCATAAAATTGTGGTAGATGTTGTGATCCCCATTCAAAATGAAGAAAAGAATATTATTTTATCTTTAGCCTCTCTTGAAACTCAAACATTAAAGCCACGCCGCGTTATTATTGTCGATGATGCCAGTACCGATAAGACTTATGAATATATAAAAGAATATAAAAGTAGAGTAGGGCTAGAGATTGTCATTATTCATCGAGAGAAACCTGAAGGTAAAACCGCAGGTCTTAAACTGGGAACGCGCGAAAGTGATGCTGATGTTTTATTCGTATTGGATGGTGATACCATATTAAAATCAGAAAATTATATTGAACGCTTAGTGCAAGAACTTTACCAAGGTGTTGGTATAGCGTGTGCTTGCGGCATTATTTTACCCTTTATGAGAAACGATAGAAAAAGTATTTTAGACTCACCTATTGTAAAAAAATTTTCTGAAAAGCACCCTGAAACACAAGAAAACATCAGCACACATTGGTTTAAAAGACTGCAAGAAACTATTACAAGTTTATATCGTGAAGAGTTATACCTATTTCTGCAAAGATTTATATATCATGCGCAAATGATATTTTTTGGAAGTATTATTAATCCAGTTGGATGTGCAGCAGCCTATAGGCGTAAATATCTAAAAAGCGTATTTGATCAATATGAGACATTTTTGGGTAATAATTTAACAACTTCCGAAGATATTTTTATTGGATTTTCATTTGCGGATTATGGTTACAGAAATATTCAAATAGAGGGGGTTTATGCCTTAACTCAAGAACCTCCTTTATTAGAATTGCCAGGCCAAATTTTCAAATGGTCTTCTGCCATTTTTCAAAGTTGTTATTATTTTGGAAGTCTGTTTTTAACGCCATTTAAGGTTTTTAATTGTCTTCTGCGATGGTTTAGAAAAAAAAGAAATCCTGAATCTAAAAAAATAGAAGAGATGCGGAAAATAAAAGAAGCTTATCGTCAATCATTTGGCGTTGAGCATACAAAAAAATACGGTCGTCCAATAGGATGGTATATTTTTTTTGCAGTCTTTGAAAAAGTTGCATTTCCTGTTGTGATCTTTGTGATGATTTTTCTAAAACTTTGGGAGCCGCTGCTCCTAACTTTGGGTGCAGAGGTATTGCTCTACAGTGTCGTGATAGCTGTTGCGCATAAAAATCATCGCGTTAAAAATTTTATAAAAAGCATATTTTTAATGCCTGTTAGATATACCGTTTTAATTTACGATGTCGTAGTATTTTTTAATTTTTTAAAAGATCTTTTGTTTGTAAAAAACAAGAATTGGAAGAAATAAGGGAAAATTTTTTATGGAAAAAATTAAATCTTTATTAAGTTTTGCTTTGGGTATATGCTTAACATCAACAACTTTTAAAGTTCTAAGTAATTCCCTCAGTGTAGAAGTAGATTCAAAATCACACCTTTCTGTAGCAGCGAATACAGTCTCCTCTAATTCTTTAATAGGGGGTGAAAAACCTTCTATTTCTGCCGCAATAGCAGTGAAAGTCACAGAAACAGCAGATGTAAAATCACCTGTTTCTGTAGATTCTATCCCATCAGATATATGGAAAAAAATTGCTGATATTGAAAGCGAAGAAAACCACTATCAAAATGCTATTGAGGCATTAATGCATGCTATAAATCTTCAACCTAAGAATGCTCCGCTATCTAAAAATGCTCCGTTATATGTGAGCTTGTCTGAAATTTATGCTGTTACTAATCAATATAAAGAGGCATTGACTGCGATTGATGAAGCATTACAAATTGAATCAAGGAATATTGACTATTTAAACAGAAGAGTTATGTTAGCAAAATGGGCGGGAGAATATGATCAAGTCGAAGATAGCTATAAACGTATTCTTGATATTGAGTCAAAAAACAAAATGGCTATTGTTGGTCTTAAAAATATTGAAACTGAAAAGGCTAAAGCTAAATTAAACATTAATGCATCGCCTGTTTTGATGTCAGAGGTATCAGCAATAACAACGGATGCAGTTGCTCCTTTTACTGTTCCTGATGCAGCAATAGTTGCTGAAGAAGAAAAAAATTGGGATAAAGCAATCGCAATTTATAAAGAAGAGATTGCTAAAAATTCTAATCGTCCAGATTTATGGAAAAAAATTGCTGATATTGAAAACGAGCAAAAACATTATCAAAATGCGATTGAATCCTTGAAGCAGGCGATAAATCTTCAATCAAATAACGCTGGGTTGTATATCAGTTTGTCTGAAACTTATGCAGTGACCAATCAAGCCAAAGAGGCACTAGCGGCGATTAATCAAGCATTGGAAATTGCACCAATGAATATTGACTATTTAAACAGAAGAGTCATTTTAGCAAATTGGGCAGGCGAATACGATCAGGTTGAAGATAGTTATAAACGTATTCTTAGTATTGAACCCAATAACCAGCTTGCGCATGTAGGGCTTAAAAATATTCAATCTGAAAAAGAAAAAGCCAACGCTAAAGTTAAAGTAGAAACTGATTTAACAGCGAATGAAAAGCCACCTGTTCCTGTGGTAGAAGAAGTGAAAGAAAATGAAACTGTTAGTGTTGATAAAGAGGAGATTGCTAATGACGCCAATCTGAAAGATCTCAATCTTGTCGATAAAAAAGCACCAGGTGAAACCTATGCAAAACAGGCTAAAAAATATGCTGACGCCAATAAAAATGAAGAAGCATTAGTGCATATTAACTTGGCAATAAAAAAAGAACCAAATAACATAGCGTATCATAAGCTTCAAGCTGAAAGAGCGATGCAAGAAAAAAATTATGCACTTGCTAGCAAAAGCTATTTTCAAATTTTACAGATCGAACCTCATAATAGAGATGGACTCTTAGGTGTTTCTAATTTAGAAGTTGCGCGAAATAATCTGGATGCCGCGGTGGATGCTTATGAAAACTATTTATGTTTATACCCAGATTCCAAAGAAGTTTGGCTAGATTATGCAAAGGTACAAAGCTGGAGAGGAAATTATGTTGCAGCATTTCGTTTGATAAAGGAATATCGAGATCGTTATGGTGAAAGCTATGAATATTTAAGCGTAAAGGCACGTTTGTTTGAAATGTCGGGTTATCCAGAGCATGCACTTTCTCTCATTAAAGAACTCTTGGTTAATGATCCAAATGATTATGAGCTGCTTTTTACAGAAGCTGCTGCATTACAAATGCACAATGAACCTACGGAAGCGATGGAAGCTTTATGTGATATAGAGAGAAAATTTCCAAACAAGGTAGATAATAAATGGCTCAACTATGCTATTTTGACACCCAGCCGCACAAGCCTAAGTTTAGATGGTTATTTTTGTCATGATTCCGATAATATCAAAATAGTTAGCTCAGGCATCCATGGTGCGTATTTTCTGACGCCAGAAACAAGTATGATTTTTGGGCTTAAACACGAAAATTTAAGTGCAGACATTGGCACTGGGCTTGAGACTATCGATGGCCATGGAACAATTTGGGATAGTGCGCACTGGGTAGGTTTAACACATCAAATATACCCGGAGATTGCAGTTTCAGGGTTGGTTGGCGCGGGGGAGATTAAAAAGAGAAGTAGTTTTTTCCGTTATGATTTAAATCTAATCACTAACCCTAGCGATTATATCCAAATAGCTTTTAAAAAAGGACAAGATATTTACGCGTTTTCACCCCGATCAGTATCGTTAAAAACTTTACAAAAATATAATCGAATGACTGTAAATTTACAACCATATCCACAAAAATATTTAGATATTGGCCTCGAATACGATAAATTTTCAGATAAAAACACGCTGAAAGTGCTTTCTCTTTATCCGCACGCGACTGTTTTAGCAAGTCAATATCTTGATATTGATATTGGTCCCTATGCAACGTGGCAAAACTTTTCCTTGCAAGACCCTGTGAATGGTTATTATGATCCACGTTCTTATCAAATGTATCAAGCGCTGAGCCACTTTACGATCAAACAAAATGAGAACATTAATTATGTGTTAACCTTTGGCGCAGGAACTCAGAAAGATGAAACAATGCTGAAACCTGGGTTTGCGGGAGATATCGCCTTGAGGGCTATTTATGGTATTTACGCGGATTGGTACTTAAATATTAGTGCTTCTGCGACGGCACGTAATAGTAGCTCTCTGCTGTATGGCTCAGGCACTAAATATCGTATATACGCTATCGAAGCGTTATTAACTAAACGATTTTAAAGATTTTTATTTTTCAATTGCGGTTTTAATGAATTTTCATTAAAAATACCAATTAGATTATCGACGGTTTTTTCGAGAGTCCATTTGTGCTTGAATTGAATAAGTTTGTGAAGTTTTGTTAAATCCGGCCTTCGATGCATGATGTCTAGAAATTCCATTCCATAAATTTTTTTATAGGGTACATAAATAATATCCGACTTACTGTTTGCGCGTTCTCGAACAAGATTGGCTAAGGCTTTTATTGTAATTTCATGATCTACTCCCACATTAAGAATATTGTATCGTGTCCTTATATTTTCGGCAATTAAGTCTAAAGCCACGACAACATCTCGAACATCGCCAAAGCTTCTGGTTTGACTGCCATCTCCATAGATAGAGATAGGTTCGCCCTTACAAGCTTGTGCGATAAATTTCGGAACGACAAATCCATAAGTGCCTGTTTGCCTGGGACCAATGGTATTAAAAAAACGGATAATTGTGGTGGGTATATTATTGATGCGATCATAAGATAACCCAATAATTTCGTCACTTAGTTTACTGATAGCGTAATTTGAATGTAAATGCACAGGGTTTTCGATGATAAGATCATCCTCTTCTTGCATCGTTGATTTAGAGCTTTTACCATAGACTTCGGATGTGGATGCCAGTATCACTCTCGGGGTATTTCCTATTTTGGTAATGGTATTAAATAACCGTTCTGTGCCGGCAATGTTACTCGCAATAACATTAATAGGTTCTTGTATGACTCTGAGATTACCGACAACCGCAGCCATATGGTAAATGCGATCTGCCCAAGCCACCGCTTTTTCCATGTTTTGCCAGGTCAGGATATCGGCCTTATCAAATTGAAAGTCGGGGTTATTTTGAAACAGACTCAGATTATCGAGGCTGCCTGTACTGAGATTATCAACGACATAAACGGCATCATTTTTGTTTAAATGATATTCAACGATGTGAGAGCCGATAAAACCAAGTCCACCGGTTACTAAAATTTTCATTGATCCTTCCTTTTAATGCGATTAATCTAAGGATAGCGAACAAAAAAATTATTTGGCAAAACTATAGCTAATTTATAAAAAATATTCCCAAGGGCTGACCTATTGCGAAATGGATTTATCTTCTGTTCTTTTTATCAATATAGCATTTAAACTTTTTGTTTTTTGTGGTGTCTCATATCTGGAGCTCCGCATTTGGAGTGGTGTTTTAAATACTGTTTATAAGTATAGGATTTATAAAAATGCGTAATAAAATGATAGTCTTGACTTTAGTCTGCGTATTCTTAAGTGGTTGTGCTGGTATGAGTCGGAACGAATCAACCGGTGCTGCAATTGGTGGTGTAGCCGGTGCAGTCATTGGCGGATCTAACGGCGGTGCTCTTGGTGCAGGCATAGGAGCTGCAGCAGGTGGTCTCTTGGGCGGTGCTGTTGGGCATACGATGGATCATTAATACCTTCAAAAACCCGCTCAATTCGCATAGCTTTCTTTTATTTTTTCGAAGTCAAATAATAAACATTATTTGACTTCTTTTGTGTAATGATACTTAAAATATCTTCTGCATATAGCGTGTTTTCATATGCTTCATGTGTCAGAATTTCGAGAAAATTTAATGCAGCTCTTGGATTTTGTTTACGATAAGCTTCAGAGACCAACCAATAGAGATGTTGTGCAAAGTTATTGAGCGTATCATCTTGGTTTAGTTCATCTTGTAATATTTTGTTGGGTAAGCTCTTATTCACAACGCAGTAATAAGCATAAATCAGAGCATCGATTAGGTCACATGTTAACTGATGCGAAAGGGGAGAAATATAAGGATCTAAAACGCGGTATATCATATCAAAAAAAGAATCTAATGTTAAAACGTCTTCATCATCCTGTTCGGTTTCTTTGGGACTAAACAAAAGCGCCAGGCCAAAATAAATCATGGCGTGATCCAGCAAATATTCAGGCGCTTTTTTGATAGGACAACTTTCGTATTGTTGTTCGTACAACAACCCTAAACAGGTATAAATATCGGTCAAAAGCGGGCTTATCCCAATAGTTTCTGTTTTAAACGCCATAAGTAACGCAACACGAAACGCTTCTTTAGATTCTTCAAAGTGGAAAACGCTTAAAGAAATACCCGCAATCTGGTGTGCATAAGCATACGTCGATAAAATATCATCGTTTGGTTCTGGGAATGCGCGTAAATACTCTAAAGCTTTATTAATATAAAATAAGGGGTGGTTTAAATTAAGCGCTTTATCATCAATTTGTTCGTTAACGATAAGATCCGCAATAGAGATCGCGGATTGCGCAATTAAGAGACGATCAGCCTCATCGAGGATCTGTTCACTTTCAAATTGCTCTAACACAGCAATAGTATCGACATAGTCATTGGTTGCCAGTGAAAAGGCCTCTTTGGCTTCTAATAACTCTGCGCGTTTAAAATAAGCGCGCGCAATTTGCGAGCCCCACAGATTGTCTCTCTTCTGAAGAGTAATATTTTTTAAAAGCGTGATAGCCGAATTCACATGCATTTTTTGTCGATGGCAAGAAATATTGTTTTGTGTAGAGAGCGTGTAATACGCAGTTGCGAGAATGGTACGTTGTTCCGCGTTGGGTCGCTTTAAGTGATAGTACAAATGAATGAATTTGTGGGCAGCGGAAAGCGGATAGGTAAAATCCCGATTGTTTTCTAATATATGTCTATCGCTGTGCGCCATGAAACACCCCAGTTATTTAACTTAATGCTTCTAACCCATTGATCCAAAAACCCTTTGAGCGGAAAATGGCCTTTTACCCAATCGCGGGGGCGTATCATTGTGTCCGCCCTGGCTCTATGTTAAGAGGTCTTTGTGGAATTAACAACCCTAAATGTGGTTTTAAAGTGGGCAGAGCAGTCTTTTAAGGCGGCAAAGCTCTATTATGGGCATGGAACGAACAATGCCTGGGATGAAGCCGTGGCTCTGGCTTTATATGTTTTGAAGCTACCTCCCGATGTCGATGCCTGTGTTGGAGAGCGGGTACTGACTGCTCATGAAAAAGAAATCTATCTAAAACTGGTTAATCAACGTATTACGACAAGAACCCCGGTGCCTTATTTGACGCATGAGGCTTGGTTTGCACACCAAAAATTTTATGTCGACGAACGGGTGATTATTCCGCGATCGCCCATGGCGGAACTCATTTTAAATGGATTTCAGCCGTGGTTGGGTAAACATATGGTGCACCGTGTGCTAGATTTATGTACGGGGAGCGCTTGTATTGCAATCGCTTGTGCAAAAGTTTTCGAAAACGCGATTGTCGATGCGATTGATATTTCTGAAGATGCCTTAGATGTCGCGCGTAAAAATTGTGTATTACAGAATTGTGAATCACGTGTTAATCTGATCCACGCTGATCTCTTTTCGGGATGTGCAGGAAAACGTTATGATATTATCATCTCTAACCCACCCTATGTCGATAGCGCGGAAATGCGGAATTTACCACCCGAGTATCACTGGGAGCCACGTTTGGCATTAGCCGCTGGATCAGATGGTTTAGCGATTGTAAAACAGATCCTGAGAGAAGCACCTCGTTATCTCACCGAAAAGGGACTTTTGTTTGTGGAAGTGGGTAATACAGAAGAAGCGCTTAAAAACCAATATCCGGATTTCCTCGGTACGTGGTTAGAATTTGAAAATGGTGGTCAGGGTGTATTCTTATTGTATGCGGAGGACAAGTCATGTTGGCAGGGTTTTTAACCATTTGTGGGTTTGGTTTTTTAATATGGATGATGTATCGTACGATTAAAGGCAATCCTGAAGCATTCTCAAAAGCAAATTTAAGTCGTAGCTTTACAACTGTTGGATTCCTGGCTTTAATTCTGATTGTGGTAGTCGGCATAGCAATTTTTATATTAAGGTCTGGATAAAAATAATATTTTCTTTTGAAAGCATCGTTGTCTGAGTAGGGCGAGTTGGGCGACTGAAAAAAGAGAATGTTATTTTTATACAGAGCGGTAAGGCAAGGATCATAAATCATGAGCGATTCGAAAAAATTTAATGTGGCAGTTCTAGGCGCCACCGGCACGGTGGGTGAAGCCATGATTTCGATTTTAGAGGAACGACTGTTTCCTGTGCTAAAACTTTATCCTTTAGCCAGTCATCGATCTGCGGGTGAAACGGTTCTTTTTAAAAAAAAATCCTATCTTGTGGAAGATGTAGAACAATTTGATTTTTCAAAAGTCCAGATTGCACTTTTTTCAGCGGGTTCAAAAATTTCTGCCATTTACGCAGAAAAAGCGGCGGAAGCAGGTTGTATTGTTATCGATAATACCTCTTATTTCAGACAGATGGATGATGTTCCTTTGGTTATTACAGAGGTGAATTCAGAAGATATCGCTGAGTTTAGAAATCGCGGTATTATTGCTAATCCCAATTGCTCAACGATGCAAATGCTGGTGGCTTTAAAGCCCTTATACGATGCGGTTGGCATTACCCGTATTAATGTTGCAACCTATCAATCGGTATCCGGTAGTGGGAAAGCTGCTATTAACGAACTCGTTACACAGGTCTCTGATCTCTTGAGCGGTCGTCCTATTGAATCTGTTGTTTACCCTAAGCAAATTGCCTTTAATGTGTTGCCTCAAATCGATGATTTTTTAGATAACGGTTACACACGAGAAGAAATGAAAATGTTTTGGGAGACACAAAAAATTTTTAAAGATCCTGATATTCAAGTGAACGCAACAGCGGTTCGTGTACCTGTTTTTTATGGCCATTCAATGGCGATTCATTTAGAAACGGCTCGAAAAATATCGGCAAACGACGCCAAAGAAATTTTATCAGAAGCGCCGGGTGTTATCGTGATGGATGAAAATCAGTCAGGTGGATATCCGACGCCAATTCCAGAAGCTTCCGGCACAGATGCCGTTTATGTTGGACGGATCAGAGAAGATATTTCTTATCCTCTTGGCTTAAATTTATGGGTTGTTTCTGACAATATTCGAAAGGGTGCCGCTTTAAATGCAGTTCAAATTGCGGAAATTTTGGTCAGTGATTATTTGTAATCTATAATGATCTGGTAAAGATATGGCTTTTCGGATAATTGTTTGACAAGTTATGTTTAGGATGGAATCGCAAGACTCGAGCGGCACAAGAGAGGGAAAATGCATAGTTTAAAACAAAAGTACATCGTCTTTATGTTCTGTGCATTTATGCTTAGTCTACTACCTGAAGTTGGGTTTTCGCTCGGCTTTGGTCAAATTAAATTGTATTCTTATTTAAATGAACCCCTAGATGCAGAAATAGAATTACAAGGTGCTGAGGATATTGATCCAAGCCATTTAATCGTTAGTCTTGCTTCTGTGGAAGATTTTAAGCGTATTGAACTCGCTCGGCCTTATTTTTTATCTAAGTTGCGATTTGAGATCGTACAACAAAATAAACAGGCAATATTGAAAGTCACCAGCGAAGATGCAGTGAAGCAACCCTATTTAGAATTTTTGGTACTGCTCACATGGCCAGACGGTCGTGTGGTACGCGACTATACGCTCTTATTAGATCCTGCACCTTTTGGTGGAGTGTCTAAGCGTGTGGCCAATGAACAGGCACTTCAGATGCTAAATAAACCCAATTTAGAAGAAGGTGTTTTTGCTGTACCTTCAGTTGCTTCAGAGTCTGTGACGCCGTTTCAAGATCCCGTAGCAATACTTGCACTCCAAGAAAAAAGTACTCAAGAAAAAAATACGATTCCGCTCACAGAGATAGCAGAAGCTAAAAGTACAGTGGGTATCAATGATGTCCCTGCCGGTATTATTGTCGATAAACAAAAGCAGACGGAATCTCTTTCAAATTCTGCTGAAAATTCGCTTGCAAATGTTATTGTGCCTTCCATTGTTCCAGCGGTTCAGCCCGTAATAGATCAACTGCAACCCACGTTAACAATAGAACCCAAAGCATCATCCGAATCTAAATCAACACTTTCAGGCAAGCAGATTTTACTGGGGAGTGGCTTAGCTTTGCTGTTTACCATTGTCACCACTTGGTTTGTAAGGCGCGCACGCTTTCGCGTTAAAGTCCCTTCTGTAAATAACTTTGGCATTGTGGAAGAAATTGTGATATTTGATGAGGAAATTAAATTGAAATTAGAACTGGCAAAGCAGTATCTTGCTTATCAAGACATTAAAAATGCAGAAGCTATTTTAGATGAGATTATTGTTCGCGGGAATAGCGAAGAAATAAAATTAGCCAAGGAAATATTAAAAAAAATTAATTGCGTGTAAGGTTCGAGCAACAATTGTGAAAAAACGAATTGCGTTAGGATTAGAATACGACGGTAGCCAATTTTGTGGTTGGCAACGTCAAAAAACGGGGCACTCTGTGCAAGCAGCGCTAGAACTTGCTTTAAGCGAGGTTGCCGACCAACCCATTGGGACTTTTTGCGCAGGCAGGACCGATACGGGCGTTCACGCCTGTGCACAAGTGGTTCATTTTGATTCAACCGCGGAAAGAAGTGAACGCGCATGGGTATATGGGGCCAATACCATTTTCTCTCGCAAAGAAGAGGGCATTCGCGTACTGTGGGCAAAACCTGTATCAGATACCTTTAATGCTCGTCGTTCTGCCGTTGCTCGCCGATATCGTTATGTTATTTATAATCACCCGATTAGACCCAGTTTACTGTCGCAGTATGTCACCTGGGAATATACAAAGTTAGATATCCAATATATGATTGAAGCGAGTCAATATTGGCTAGGGGAACATGATTTTTCATCTTTTCGCGGATCTCGATGCCAAAGTCTTTCTCCTATTCGCAATATCCAGTCTATTAAGATAAAAAGACTCAACGATCATGTTATCGTCGAATTCATAGCCGATGCTTTTTTACACCATATGGTACGCAATATGATGGGGGTACTATTCAAAGTAGGGAGGAGGACTGAACCGCCACGATGGGCACACACGGTATTAGAGAATCAAGATCGAAAGACAGCCGGAGTAACCGCTCCTCCTATGGGATTATATTTGGTTGAGGTACAATACCCGGAGTGTTTTAGTTTGCCTAAAATAGAACTAGGGCCTTGGTTTTTAAATCTCAACATGGGTGACCTTTAAAATGAGCTGGTTTTCCAAATTATTACCTTCGAAAATTCGAACCGATGGCATTAAAAAAAAGGAGATGCCAGAAGGATTGTGGACAAAGTGTCCAGAGTGCTTAGCCTTTTTGTTTCGTTCTGAATTAGAAAGAAACTTGGAAGTATGTCCTAAGTGTTCTTTTCATTTGCGACTAAAGGCGAGACAGCGTCTCGATTATTTTTTAGACACTGCCTTTAGAGAAGAGCTTGCGACAGAAGTTGTTGCGGATGATCGCTTAAAATTTCGTGATACTAAAAAATATAAAGATCGTTTGTTGGCAGCACAAAAAGATACAGGTGAAAAAGATGCGCTTATTGTGATGCGGGGTCAACTAAAAGGAATGCCTTTGGTTGCAGCTGCTTTTGAATTTTCTTTTATCGGTGGCTCGATGGGTGCTGCGGTAGGAGAGCGTTTTGTGCGTGGGGTAGAATGCGCTTTAAAAAATAAAATTCCCTTGATATGCTTTTCTTGCAGCGGTGGCGCACGCATGCAGGAGTCTCTCATATCATTAATGCAAATGGCAAAAACGAGCGCAGCATTGGGGATGATGGACAAAATGGCAATACCCTATATTTCGGTCATGGTTGATCCCTGCATGGGTGGTGTTTCTGCGAGTCTTGCGATGTTAGGGGATATTAATATTGCAGAACCGAAGGCTTTAATTGGTTTCGCAGGACCTAAAGTGATTGAGCAAACAGTTCGTGAAATTTTACCGGAAGGTTTTCAGCGCAGTGAATTTTTATTAGAAACAGGTGCAATCGATATGGTTGTCGACCGTCGACATCTTCGAGATACTGTTGCATCGCTTTTGGCCAAACTGACACATCAAACAGAAAAGGGAGCATAAATCATGCATGGATTAAATGAAATTGATTACGGAATTATCGGGATTATTACAGTTTCGGTTATTTTTGGTTTTTTAAGAGGCTTTGTGCGTGAATCTATGTCTTTAATGACTTGGATTGTTGCAGGTATATTGGGTACTTTGTATTGCGATGAAGTGGGAGCTTGGTTTACGAGCATTTCCATTGTAGGTGTTAGACTATTGTTGGCATTTATTTTGATTGTATTGACGACTTTGATCGTAGGTGGCATTGTGAGTCACTTGCTTTCAAAATTGATCAAATCAACTAAATTTAGCATTACTGATCGGATTATTGGCATCTTATTTGGATTAGCCAGAGGTGTTTTCGTTATTGCTATTGTCATTCTTATGGTTCAACCCTCTATCATTTCAAAAAAAGAAATCTGGAAATCATCTGTATTAGTATCCCAATTCGAACCGGCTTCGCTTTGGATTAAAGCACAATTACCTGAAGACTTACTGAAGTTTTATGAAAACCCATCTAAAAACTCTGATGATCTGAAGAAAACCATAGAAAAAGCCACTCAAAAAGCAACAGGTAATGCAGAAGATTCCGTAAAAGATGTGCAGAAACCAATAGAAAAGCCGCTAGCGAAACCGTTGACCGACATAGAAGAAGAGATTGGTGGTTTAGAAAAACCATTTGAAAATATAGGAGAGCTTACAGATAATACACTTTCGGATTAAATAATCGATATTATTTAATTAGGAATAACCAATTGCGTATCAAAACAAAAATTGTCGTCTACTTGCTGCCAATAGCGATTGTAAGTTTTATAATTTTTAGCAGTTGTTTTTTCTTCTTTTTTGAAAGATACATCAGTGATTTAATCTATGATGATTTAGATGACATATGTGTTTCACAAAAAAATATACTTTCACAAATTATAGATGATAATAAAATAATGTTCGAGTTTTTCTCGGAAAACAATAATATAATAGCCAATATATCTCAGTATAATAAAAATAATGGTTCAAGTGATTTAAAAGATCTTGTTAGTATGATGCAAAATAAATTACAAAAATCGAGTGTAATAAAAAACATAACGCTTATTGATTTAACAGGAAAAATCATTGCATCTACAGACAAAAATGCCTTTAATAAAGGACATGCGAAAATACCGATAAATATAGCGGATACTTCAATTAACGTCTCTTTATTTAACCTAGAAAACAAAACTGTATTGACAAATATTAGCGGTCCAATTATTTCAGATGGAAAAGTAATTGGCATTTTAAATTTGGATTTAAATCAAGACAATTTTTCGAATAAATTATTGGTTCACCCTGGTTTGGGTAACAGTGGAGAAACTATTTTAGTTAGACAAAATGTATCAAAAGATCAATTTATTTTTATTCATTTTGTACAATCCGCTAATGGTCTTATAGAGACGAAGCAAAACGAAATTAATGCATCTGATATAAGTTATCAGAGCATTAAAGGGTTGATAGCAGGATTATCAAACTCATTTGTTAACTATAAAGGAAATGATAGTCTAGGAACCATTCAAACTATTCCAGGGTTTAATTGGACTATAATAACCTATATAGAAAAATCTGAAGCGTTTCAAAGACTTCATTATTTGTTTTGGTCATTACTGTTTGGATTAATCGTTTTTTGTACTGTTTTATATCTGATAATGTATTTAATCGCAACATCCATAACCGAACCTATCTCACGATTAACGCAGGCAATACAAAAATATAAAGAAAGCAAGAGTTTAGAAACTTGTATCATTAATAATTCACCTGAAATAGAACTTTTGTCGGATACATTAAAGGAAACAATCTACTCTTTAGCAAAAACGAATCTAGAAACACAATTTTTATCGGAACACGATGTATTAACCGGGCTTCCAAACAGACGTTTTGTGTGTGCTGAGATCGATAAAATGCTCGACGCTGCTGTCTCAAAAACCGACGCCACATTTGCCATATTTTTTATTAAAATAAACGATCTTGGTGTTATTAACGAAGCCTTAGGATATGATGGCGTCGATGAGTTGTTACAAATGCTTGCACTGCGATTAAAAGAATATACTTCAAACACGATCGCTTTAGCAAGATTTGAGGGGAATCTATTTCTTGAAGTCATTCGTGGTTCAAGTTCACAAGATGAAATAGCCGCGATAGCAAGTATTATTATAAACGCATTATCGCTGCCTTTCATTATAGGAAAACGTTACTTCACAATTAGCGCGAACATTGGCATCGCCCAATACCCACAAGATGCGCTAACCACGAGTGAGCTTTTAGGATTTTCAAACATTGCTATGCTTGCAGCAAGAAAAGACAAAATAAACAGTTATAGATTCTATGACGAAGAACTGAGCGAACATTCACGCCGTAAGATATGGCTGAATAATGAGCTGACTATAGCAATAAAAGAAAAGAGCTTAGAAATGTATTATCAGCCACAAATTGACGTTATTACTAATACAATAATTGGCGTTGAGTCTTTAATGCGTTGGCAACACCCAACGGCAGGTTTTATTAGCCCCGACGAATTTATTGGCTTGGCAGAAAAAAATGAACAGATCCATAAATTATTAGAATTGACTGTATATCACAGCTTTAGGGATTTCAATATATTACGTGCAGCAGGCATAGTCATTGAAAAAATGTCGATCAATTTATCTGCGATTAATTTTGAAAAGTTGGATCTCGTTAAATATCTATTTGAACAATCTCAACAGTTTGATATTCCCACACATAATATCACGCTCGAAATTACGGAAGGCTTATTCATAACAAATATTACTTTTTTTACTTCTGTAATAACGCAGCTTAAAAGCTTAGGTTTTTCGATTGCGTTAGATGATTTTGGTAAAGGTTTTTCAAGTCTTAATATACTGTCTAAATTACCTATAGATACTCTAAAAATCGATAAAGAGTTTGTTGAAGGATTGCCGCTGGAAAATAACGCTAAGAGTATCGCCTTAACGATCATCGATTTAGCCAAAAATCTCAATAAAAAAGTTTTAGCTGAAGGCACAGAGACAATGGAGCAAGTACAATGGTTGCGTGATCACGGCTGTCATTTATTTCAAGGCTATTATTTTGCAAAGCCAATGTCTATTAATCAGCTTATAGCCTTTTTTAAGGCATGGCCTTCTCTATAGGTTCGCCAAAAAACCTATTCGAATAATGAGGTTGTGTTTTAGGGATACAATCCATTTGTTAAGTAACTGCGGCAAAACCAGCATTGATTGATACCAACATAACACTATAATGGCCAAAACTTATTTGAGTTACTTAATTATAGTGCAATTGCCCTGGTTTAAATATAAAATGGTTTTAAGTTTATGCCGAAAATAGAGTATACTGCGCCGCTAGTATGAATATTGTGAAAAATTAAGTTTTAATGGGAGAGTATGATGGAAAGAAAAACAGACATTGAACAAAAGATATTGCGAAACCTATCACTAGAGATATTGAAGATATTGAGCATAAGCCCTGAAGAGCTGATTGAAAACTTAGAGAACGATGTTTACAAAAATAATCGTGGTGTTCTGGAAAATCTGAAAATAGTTTTTAATACCGAGGGTGATGTCAATGTTAATAATGGAAAATTTAAGAAAATATTGGCGTTATTACGGGATAAAGGATTGTCTAGCGCTGTAACATCACTGGATGTTAGTTTCGGTTTTTTGACAGAGCTCAACGGCATAGAGCAATTGACGGCGCTGATAGAACTTAATGTTAGCTATAACCGGCTGACAACACTTGCGGGCATAGAGCAATTGAAAGCGCTGACAAGGCTTGATGTTAGCTATAACCGGCTGACAACACTTGCGGGCATAGAGCAATTGACGGCGCTGATAGAACTTAATGTTAGCTATAACCGGCTGACAACACTTGCGGGCATAGAGCAATTGAAAGCGCTGACAAGGCTTGATGTTGACCATAACCAGCTGACAACACTTGCAGGCATAGAGAAATTGAAAGCGCTGACAAGGCTTGATGTTGACCATAACCAGCTGAAAACACTTATGGGCATAGCGAAATTGAAAGGGCTGATATATCTTCATGTTAACCATAACCAGCTGACAACACTTGCAGGCATAGAGCACTTGTCAAGACTAAAAATT